>QMPB01000194.1 GCA_003648395.1 Bacteroidota bacterium | reverse complement strand
GTCTTTAGAAACAGGAATCTATATGATG
The DNA here is from genome assembly GCA_003648395.1 of Bacteroidota bacterium. Next base: position 7,593 of record QMPB01000194.1, on the reverse strand, counting down.
ATGTTTGTAGAGTCAAAGACTGGAGCTGTTAGCTATAGAAAGCTTATAGTAGAATAGGTTAACCTAGAATAGAAGTTTAATAAACTCCCATTCTTAAATTATTGCCAAAATTTAATTGGCTAATTTGAGGATGGGAGTTTTTTTTAGATATACCAAAGTATAGTTTATAACGAACTCAGCTTATTTGTTACTAACTCTATATTTATTCCTTTCATAGCCTCCTCAAAATCAACTTACTATAAGGCGTTTTTTAATTAATGAAACTTTAAATAATATATAACGTAATAGAAGTTGCTAAAATTTAATAAGATAAAGTATAGTGTATTTACAATAACAAGATTATAGATGTAAAACATCTTATAAGTTATTATATAAAAAGCAGGCTTAACAATGGAGATTTAAAGAGAATCTAATAATAAATCATAGATTGTTTTGTGTGTTTTTGTTTTTTATTAAAATCATACTTGTGTTATTTGTTTTTACATATATAATAAACTAGAAATTGAGCTCACTGTTTTATAAACAGTGATAAATACAGCTAATTTCTTAATAATAAATTATAAGTAACAGTTCATATGGAAAAAAATTACTTTTTAAAAATAGTTGTATTTATTAGTGTATTGTTTGGAATACACTCTTCCTCATTAGGGCAGAATGTTAGTTTTTTAGAATTTGATTGTGATGATTCCTATTACGTAAACGATGCTAGTAATAAATTAGATCAAAATGGAGGTAATTGGACATACGAAACTTGGTTATACATCGATACATATTCAAGTGGTGACTATGATGTGATAATGGATAGAAGGACTGTTTTCTCATGGTATTTGATAGATGGGCAAGGAAATGGAGAATACAGTATTAGATTTGTCGGTAGAGACGGATCTGATAATATCAATGCTAGTATAAGAAATGATGGAGCAGGAGATACTGAGATGATGTTTGACAAATGGTATCATGTCGCTGTTAGTTGGGATGGCACAACAGCTCGTATGTTTGTTAATGGTAAACTACAAGATTCAAGCACAGATTCTGATTTTGATTTGACTAATAGTACAAATGCAATTAATTTTGCATGTCGTTATTGGGGAAGTTACAGCCGATATATGGATGGTGCTTTAGATGAAATACGATTCTCTAAATCAGTAAGATATACTTCCAATTTCACAAAATATATTTATAATGATAAATTTGCGCATGATGCAAATACAGTCCTTTTATATCATCTTGATGAAAATTCAGGAACGTCACTAGACAATGATAATGATGCTGATTTTGATGCTGCACTACGTTCAGGTTCTAATCAAGCTACTTGGAGAGTATGGAACTACCACGCTTCAAGTATCCTACCATTATCAAAAAATACATGGGATGGTAGTTCTTCCACAGATTGGAATACTTCTGCAAATTGGAGTATGGATGCACTGCCAACTTCTGAATCATACGTTGTGGTAGCTGATGTTACAAATCAACCAACTATTGCGAGTGATAATACAGGAGATTGTGAAAATCTTGAAGTAGATGCAAGTGCAGATATGACTATAACAGGAACTCTTAATGTGGGAGGTGATTTTACAAATAATGGTGTATTTACCACAACTGGGACTGTTAAATATAATGGTTCAGAGGAGCAAGCTATTGCTGCAGGTACATATAATGACTTAGATATTGACAATTCAACGGCAGCTAATTGTACATTTTCAGGCGATGTAACGGTGGGTGGTACTTTAAATATTGCTGGAGATATTACTATTCAAAATGGAAATACATTAGATTGCAATGGAGCAATTACAACAACAGGTGATTGTGTAATAAATAATAACGGAACAATGAATGTTGGAAGTACATTTACACAGAATGGTGTATATGTAGAAACAGCAGGTTTAATGAAATTTGATGGTAGTGCTGCACAGACTATACCTTCAGACGATTATTATAATTTAGAAATTGATAATTCAAATGGTGTAGATTTAGGAGGCAATGTAAGTGTAAATGGGATACTTACATTAACAAATGGGTTACTTACCTCAACTTCTACTAATCTATTCACCTTCACTTCCACTGCAGGAGCAGTTAGTGGAGGTAGTAATTCTTCTTACATAGATGGACCTATTGCTAAAATTGGAAGTGCTGATTTTATTTTCCCCGCAGGTGATGGGGATAAATGGGCAAGAGTAGGCTTATCAGGTCTTTCTGCTTCCGAAACTTTTACAGTTGAATATCATAAATCAAAACCTTCTGATAATACAACTTATTCTGAACCATTGACTAAAGTTAGCGATAATGAATGGTGGCAAATCGACAGAGCAGGTACAGCAACTGCTGATGTTACTTATTATTGGGAAGATTCAAAATGGAGTGGTATTGGTGATTTTGATGATTTAAGATTAGCACATTGGAATAGCACTAGCTCTGAATGGGAAGAAGTTTCTGGAACATACTCTCACACAGGTTCTGTTGATTTGGGTAATCCAGTGAGTGGAACTCTAACAGTAACAGGTGTTAGCAGCTTTAGTCCTTTTGCACCAGGTACAATTGATAATGTTAATAACCCTTTGCCAATAGAACTTTTATCCTTCGATTTATTAAATATTGAAAATAAAGTACAACTTAATTGGTCTACGGCTTCGGAGCTTAATAATAGTGGCTTTGAGATACAGAGGAGTATGAATATTGAAGAATGGGAAGTGCTCGGTTTTGTTGAAGGAGCCGGTATCTCTAATAGTACTAAAACTTATTCTTTTATTGATAAAACCCCATTAGTAGCTAATTATTATAGATTGAAACAAATTGATTTTGACGGAGCTTTTGTTTTCTCACCAACAAGATACATCAATATTGATAGAAGCAATAGCATTAGTCTTTATCCTAATCCAACTACTCAAAGTATTAGTATTAGTGGTGTGGATCCTGATAGAGTTTCAAAAATATACTTATTCAATAATATGGGTAAATTAATTAAAACTTATTCTCCAAATACTAGTAAAATAAATATGGAAAGTTATTCTTTAGGTGTTTATTATTTGCGTATTCAATATATTAACGGTAAGGATGAGAGTTTTAGTTTTATTAAGAAAAAATAGTACTTTCATGAATTTAGGGGCATATTATTAGCTTTGAAGAAGTGCTTTCAATAAGAATGTTTCATTGCAATATGCTTGTAGATATTTACTTGCAATTCCTTATTTAGTACCTCGACGGCTCTGCCTCGAGGTTGTTTTTTGAATTTTATTTATTTTTTTCGTACTTTTATTAGGGTAATTCATTGATTTATGCGTCATATAGATAGGTGTTTTAGAATCTATATAGATGCATAAATTAATTAACAAATCATGCTCAGTCCTAATCGCCTTGTAATCAGTGTATATATGTAGTTATGTATATCTCGAATTATTAAAATAATAAAGTATTGTTTTAATTTAATTAACAAATTATAATATTGTTTGGCTATTTTATAAGTAATATGTATAAAACTAACTAATTTTGAAAATAAGATATCTAATAATATTTGTTTTACTACTAGCTTTAAACACTATGTTAAAGGCTCAATTATCAAGTGATTATAGGTATAAGATAGCAAGAAACTACCTCCATACTAGTTTTAATAAAGATATGCGTTTGAGTAAATTAGATAATAATTCTACTCCAATAGTAAACTCAAACGATACTCTAGCTCATGTATATTCTTTAAAACCAAAGGGATTTCTTATTCTTGCTGCAAGTGAGTTCATAAGTCCTATAATAGCCTTTTCTACAGAAGCAAATTTTGATTTTAGTAATCATAGAGATAATATATTACTACAAATGCTTCGTAAGGATATGACTGAGCAATTAGCATTTTTGAAAACTAATGATATTAGGACCAGGCAAATAGCCAATAAAAACAGGGCGGAGTGGAGCTTATTAGCTAATATAAATAAATATTCAAAAGATTATGATACACAATATGGACCATTTCTCTCATCGATATGGGGTGGTGTCAACTGTTACGATAATCATTCAAGAATTATTAATGTAGGAAATTATTATACTCCAAATCATTATTCACCAGGTTGTGTAGCTACTGCTATGAGTATTATCATGCATTATTATGAATGGCCATTGCAAGGTGTTGGTAACCACACTGATTATGACAATGCAGGAAGTAGTACTGGAGCATATTATGCAAATTTTGCAGCTACAAAATACTCTTGGCCATCAATGCTCGATGAGTATTATCATACTAATTCGAATAATAATAATCGTAAAGCAATGGGTGAATTATCCTACCATTGTTCGATTGCTGTGAATATGAACTTTGAGTATAATGGTTCGTCATCAAATGTAAATAGAGTTCCTGATGCTTTTAATAATTATTTCCGTTTTTCATCGCATTATAAAACTTCTTCTTGGTATAATTTCTGGCCCAGAATGCGAGAGAATATTAGAAATAATCAGCCTGTAGAAATTGCTATATCTAAGACTAATGGTGAAGGTCATGCGGTAGTTTGTGATGGATATGGTCAAGATGTTGGTGATATTAAATATTATCACTTACAATTTGGATGGTGGGGTTCTTATGATGGATGGTATAATATTCAAGGCAGTTGGAGTGCTAGTGGTTATTCTATTATTGATGGTGCTGTATTCGATATTGTGCCAGATGCTGCAATAGGAAGCCCTATATATGGCAATAATCCTTTTGATGTTACAGTACCAATTGTTGTAAGCGATAAATTGAATTGGGATTCTTTCAAAATATGGGAGAGTTATAATGGAGGAAGTTATCAGTTGGTAGAGAGTAATTATACAGATGTAAACTATAAACCAAATATTACTAAAAGTGGTAATTATAAATATAAAGTTCAAGCAAAAGTAAATGGGTTGTATTATTCTAATAATATTTCGCTGCCAGAAGAAGTATTGATAAAGCGTAAGGATAGTGCTTTGGTGAATCTTGCTTTTGATGGTAATGATTCTTTCTTTGTGAAGGATAATCCATTTGATGACTTAGATATTTCTGATAATTATACAATAGAAACATGGGTGAATATTAAGGAGCTTAATGCAAATTCAAATTGGGATGTAATAATGGATAGGCGCACGGTCTTCTCATTATATCTTATTGATGATACTGATGCAGACTATGCTGTTAGATTTGTCACAAGAGATGGTAGTGATAATTTAGTTGCTTCACTGCGTTCAGATAGCTCTGATATAAATCTTAATTTTAATGAATGGGTGCATATTGCTATATCTCGATATGATAGTATTACTTTCTTATTTCTTAATGGAAAAGAAGTGGATTCGAGTTTAGATACTAATTTTAGTTTGCGGTATTCTGTTTATGCTTTGAATTTTGGTGCACGATATTGGGGAGGTTATAGTAGATATATGATAGGGGATATGGATGAGGTGCGTATTTCAGATACAGCTCGTTATCTACAAGATTTTTTGCCATATCGCTGTATGCCATTTATTACTGATTCTAATACTGTGCTATTACTTCATTTGGATGAAAACTCAGGTAATAGTTTGGGAGATGAATCAAGGCATTTTTATAATACAAATCTTCGTTCATCGCCTAATTATCCAAATTGGGAAAAGCAAGAGCAAAATGTTTCTGTAGTTTATGAAGAGATGTTTACGGCTCAGTCTCAAATAAAAAATATAGGGCAATTGGTAATACTTGCTTGGTCAACAAGTTTTGAGCAAGGTAATAGTGCTTTTGAGATTTATAAAAGTCGTGATAATAAAACTTGGGAGTTAATAACTACAGTAGATGCAAATAATAATGCAAATAAAATTGTAGATTATAAATATGAAGATGCTATGGTTGAGCTTGGCGATAATTATTATAAGCTTAAGCAAATATCTAATGGTTGTAAATATTCATTTGTAGGTATTGATTCAGTGAAAATTATGCCCAAAACTACCATTAGTATTTATCCAAATCCTTCAAGTGATAAGTTGTATGTTGAGGGGTTATTAGGAGTGAAAGTATTAGATGTTCAGGTGATTGATATTATGGGGAAAGAAGTATTATTTCATTTAGATTCTGATAATAATTCCATAGATATTAGTAGTTTTAAAGCAGGATTATATTTTTTAAAAATAGAGCTTGAAAATAGAACTTATGTTCAAAAATTTATGAAGGTAAGAACTCTAGAATAGGGTTTTTATTAGAAATATTGAAACAGAGATAAATATATAGTCAATTTTGTATTTAAAAATTCTTAACAAAAAGGTTCATTATGAAAAAAAATTACTTATTAAAAATAGTTGTATTTATTAGCTTGTTTTTGGCTGTAAATTCTATGGCTTTTGGTCAAACAGGAAATAAATATGCAATTGATTATGATGGAAGCGATGAAAGCCTTTATCTTAACGATGAAAGTAATCATCTTGATGTTACTAATGCATGGACATTTGAGTGTTGGATTAATGTGGATGATCAAACTAGCTATCATGATATTATGTTTAGAGATGGTGTTTTCAACTTTTCACTACGAGATAAGAATGCAATTGGAACTGGAGATTTTGGGATTTATTTTAGAGATAGGGATGATGGAATAAATATTGGTACAGGAGCTAATGAGAATTTAAGTTTTAATACATGGTATCATGTGGCAGCAACTTATGATGGTACTACTGCCAAGTTATATGTTGATAATGCAGAGGTTGACAACAGCACAGGAGCATGGACTCTTTCAACTTCTACTAACAATTTAAACATTGGAGCAAGATATGTATCTGGTTATTCGAACTATTTTGATGGTCAAATAGACGAAATACGTATGTCTAATATTGCAAGGGCTACAACAGCGATGCAACTATCAACACACGAGGAAGAATATACTAGCGATGCGAATACTATTTTTTTAATGCATTGTGATGATCAGGCGGATCCTCCAACTTATGTTACGGGAGTGAGTTATTCCGGAACGGTACATTCACATAATATTACATCTGATGACTACCTTTCAGGAGAAGTATCAAGCGGTAAATTATTACGCCCTGAATATCGTTCTAAAACAACAGGTAACTGGAATGCTGCTGCAAGTTGGGAATATGACAATACAGGATCTGGTGATTGGGTTGATGCATCGCTTACACCTAGTTATTATGATGATGCAATTACTATTCTCAATGGACATACTATTACAGTTTCTGCAGATGTTAGTATTGACCAAACTACTATTGCTTCGGGAGGACAAATAACTGTTAGTGATGGAAATTCATTAACAATTAAGAGTGGTACGGGAACTGATATTTCTATTAATGGAACTCTTAGAAAAGAAGGGTCAGGTGCTATTTTAAATTCTGGTGCGACATTGGCTTTTAATGATGGAGGAAAGTTTGAACTTGCTGGTACAAATAAATATATTCCTGTATCAACATGGGATGATAATTCTACTTGTGAAATAACTGGAGCCATTGATGGGGATATGACTGCTACATATCATACTGATCAGGAGTTTGGTAACTTTATATGGAACTGTACAGGTCAAACAGATAATGTTTATTTTAGTGGCGCACTTACAAATATTGATGGTGATTTTACTTTGATAAGTACAAATGGAAATGAATTTAGATTAACAGGAACTGCAGGCG
>QMPB01000193.1 GCA_003648395.1 Bacteroidota bacterium | reverse complement strand
TTTCTCCCACATTTTAGTTTCACTATTATATTGCTTTAATATGCGCCCTGGATTGCCGCCTACAATAGAATACGCAGGTACATTTTTAACAACAACACATCCTGCCGCAACTATTGAATGTTTACCAACAGTAACTCCAGCAGTTATTACAGCATTTGCACCTACCCATACTTCATCTTCAATAATAATGGGAATTGTAACAACAGGCTGATCAGCAATAGGTAGTGTAATATCTTCATAACCATGATTTAATCCGGATGCAACAACATTTTGAGCAAACATAACATCGTTACCTACAGTTACAGGTCCAATTAATGTGTTACCTAAACCAATACGTGTACGGTTACCAATAATTACATCACCCACTCCATTATTAATTGTAGAAAAATCTTCAATTGTTGAATCTTGTCCAATTACGAAGTTATTAAATGGCATTACGTCCATCCTAACTCTTCTTCTAATAAGAGAGCCTTTTTCCTTTTTATGTTTAAACGGATTTACAAATGCTCTTATCCATAGGCGAGGACGTGCCTGATTTTTAGGCGATAACATCCAAAAAGCTAACTTTTTTAATGTAGGACTTGATTTAATCTTTTCTTTTAACCCCATGGTTATTTCTCCTTTTCAACAAGTTCAACATACTTGAATATTTCATTAGCATTTGCTTCCCATGTGTGACTCCTTGCGAACATTTCACGTTTCTTCTCAAGCTCAGGAGTATTTTCATCCATTGCTTTTTTAACTAATTCAAGGTAATCTTCTTTATTTTCCGCAAGATAAGTATAATTAGCAAATACTGACATTCCTTCAGTTTTAGTAGCTACGGTTGGTTTTCCCATAGCAAGGTATTCATCAATCTTACGTGGATAATTGCCAATGGTAACATCATTGAGCAACTGAGGATTTAATGCTACATCAAAACAGTTGAGGTATGAAGGGAGCTCTTCCATATCTTTACTGCCAAGAAAATAGACATTTTTAAGTTCATGTAATTCACTACTTGCGAAGGCATCATCCTCTGGCCCAACAAGTACAATACTCCACTCGGGTTGCTGCTTTGCAAGATATACGAGAACCTGAATATCTAGTCGAAGATTAAATAGCACACCAATATATCCAATTATTGGACTAGCTATATTTTTAATGTCTGCGGGTGTTTCTTTAATTAGTTTTTTATCAAAAAGGCTTACATCACATCCTTGCCCAACGTAGTAAGAATGCGGGTTAAACTTACGAGCCAAATTTGCCAAATAAGTTGAATTAGCAACCACAACATCGGCTTTAGCCATTATTTTTGCTTCATTCCTAATTCCTTGAGCCTTCCAAAAATCAACGGCTACCATATTATCTCGTGTGTAATACACAAAAGTTTTTGCATTTATTAATTCTTTTAGATAAAGACTTCTAAACATATCGGTATCATTAAAAATAATAATATCCTTAAAGTTTAAAGTATTGATAGCTTCATTTATTTCTTTTGCTTGCCTTTTATTGTTTATCTTATTTAAGAAATCAAAGAGCCAATCAACCTTGAGCTGGCTAATGGATTCCAAAATTGTATTAGGAAATAAGTTCCATAGATTATTTGTTACCTCAACAAGTTTTGGCTCATTATCCTTCATCATCCTTTTTCGCTTCAATATCAGGTCGTCTTCTTTTTCTCTCCACAAAGTGAATCTATCAAGCGGATAGTTTACATAAAGAACACGATTATGACGTGCGAATTCATAAGCAAGATTTATAACATTGCTGCCAATTCTGCTGTCCATTGCAGCTAATCCAACAATAACTATATCTCGTCCTTTAATCATTGTTCTTGGTATTTGCATAAACAGTTTTGTATAATTCAAGGACATCAGTTGCCATATTTTTCCATGAAAACTTACTAGATTGCTTAAGTCCTTTAATTATTAACTCTTCTCTTAAAGTTTTGTTATTTTTAAGTTCTATTATTGCATTAGTTATTTCTTCAGGTTTATATGGGTCAATAATATATGCTGCATTACCCGAAACTTCTGGCATTGAGGATGTATTTGACGTTATAACAGGTACACCACAACGCATAGCTTCGAGCATTGGAATGCCAAAACTTTCGCGCAGCGATGGGTATAAAAATATACTACATAAATTATATATGGCTGGCAAATCAGTATTAACTACATATCCAGTGAGAATAATACGTGATTTTAAATTTTCGTCTCCAATATCATTGAGTATACTATCCAGTGCCGATTGTTCGTAATCAAGCATAACTAAATATGTATCGTCGTTGGTTTTTTTAAGATAATCAGAAAATGCCTTAAGAACTCCTGGAGTATTTTTTTTTGGATCGGTGTTACCCAAAAAGAATAAAAAATTATCAGGAAGATTGTAGAGTTCTTTAACTCTATTTAGTTCAGCAGTGTTATTAATCTGTTTGAAGTGCTCGGTAACACCATTGTAAATTGCTACTAGTCGATTATCATTTTTTGGGAAGTTAAAAAAATTAGCGATTCTTTTCTTTTCAAATTTGGAAACTGTAATTATTTTATCGCTCTTTTTTATAACAGAAGGAACAACTAAGCGCCTGTACATATTTCCAAATTTTTGATACCATGTACCTGCTTTGCCGAAAATACTTACACTTTCCATGTAAATAATATCATGTAAAGTTGTAACTAACGGAATATCAGTAATAATAGGGGCTGTATTACTTGTGCAATGCAATATGTCGCATCCCTCTTTTTTAGCCGCTTTTGGCAATGCAATTTGTTCCCAAGTAGGGTATGGTCCGCCAGCAAGTTCTACAATTTTAAAGTTTGAGGTGGTTTTCAGTGCATTTTTATCATCATCTGGTTTAACAAAAATAACATACTCATTTTCCTTATCAAGCTTTTGGAGTTCATTAATAAGCTCCAATGCAACCATGTCCATACCATGTTTTTTAATTCTTAGAAGACGTTGTCCTTCAATTGCGATTTTCATTATATTGTAATTTATGGTACAAAATGGAATTATGTTAACAAAGGTAATATTTTATTCCAAAACTAAATACGAAGTTGTTAACTCCTTTTTTTCTTTTTAATTTGAAATGCATTATAAGTATGCTTAGTATGAATGAATTTCTTATTCGCATTTCGTATTTTAAATAATGACAAAATCATTAATATAAATCCTTTTGGAAGTACGGCAACAGCTGTTAGAGTTCGTAAATTATAGAATTTTCGTGGAATTGCAAATAGAAATACCAGTATTAGTGATATGAATGTGGTTAACCACAGTAAGAACCACATATTAGAGTTTAAGAAATATGATAGAAATGTTATAATACTCAGAATTCCCAAAAGGATAATTCTTGGTGGTTGCAGATACTGCATTGCTTTAAAAAAGTATTCTATATTGCCTTTTGTAAATAGTTCTTTCCATGCTGGAATAAAATTTTTGCCAAAGAAGTGAAATTGTGCAGATAACCATCTCCTTCTTTGTTTTGTAAATACTCTGGCATTTTGAACCTTTTCATCATAAACATATGCATCTGGCAGATATTCTGTTTTATAGTTGCCTTTTAATAATCGCATTTCCAGTTCCTTATCAAATCCTCCAACAACTTCAATAGCTTTCATCATTGATTTAAAAAGACTATATTCAAATGCCATTGCAGAGCCAATAAGAAATGATGATAAACCCAATACTCGTTGACCTTTTCTGAAAATACTATTGTTAATTTCTTCGCTTACGGCATCTAATACTGCGAAATTTGTATTAAGATTTTTTGCTGTTCTATGCCCTTGAACTGCAACAAATTTACCACTTGAAAATGAATTACTAATTTTAAGTAAAAACCCTTGTTGCATAATATTATCAGCATCAAGAATACATGCAATGTCATATTTTTCTTCAAGATTATTTAATGCATAATTCAATGCTCTTGATTTTGTGCTTATTTTAAAATCCTTTGCAAAAAGTATGATATCAAGTTTTTTTAATTTTTCGATACTTGATTTATTAAAGGAGTCGGCTATAACTATAATATCAAATTTGTTTTTTGGATAGTTGTGAAGTAAGGCACTAACAACAACTTCAAAAATAACCTCATCTTCACGATAGGCCGGAATTAAAAGGGCAATTCTTTTAGATGTATTATTTTTAGTATATTTTGGTTTATAATTAAATAGGCTTGCAAACGAAAAAATAAACAAGTTCAGTACTGATATTGTAATGTAAAGGAAAATTATAAACTGAAGAATATCAATTAGTATATGAAACTCATTATTAATCATAACATTGGGTTTTCATGAATTTCTTTGGAAAATAGATTTTTAAGATGCCAGCCAATTGCTCTGTAATATGCTAGAAATAAATTTATTTTACCTACTATTAAAAACTTAAAAGCATTTTTGGGGATTGCTACAAAAAGCTGATATCCTAAACTAAGATAAAACTCACGTCCAATAATATTTCGTCTCATAAATACTATTCTATTTCGGTTTAGGTAATAAATTTTTAATGAACTAAGCTTTCCGGTTGAAACAGATTCTTTATGAAGTACAAACGAATTATGTACATAATACATTGAATAGCCAGCATTTGCAATTCTGGCACACCAATCAGCTTCTTCGTAATAAAGAAAATATATATATGACATTAATCCTACTTCTTTAACTATATGCATTGGAACCATCATTGCAGCACCATGTGCATAAGCAGTTTCTCTATCCACCTCGAACTGTCCGGTATCTTTTTGACGATACCCAATGGCAGTGTTCCGCATAGTTATATTGTTAATGGGCGTGAATCCAGCATATTGAATAGTATCAGGTTGGTAATAAAACTTAATTTTAGGACTTACAGCACCTATCTTCGAATTGCTTTCTAATTTTTCAACTAATGGTTCCATGAAATTTGGTGGTACTTCTATATCATTGTTTAACAACATTATATAATCACCTTTTGCTCGCATTAGACCAAAGTTATTTCCAGCTGCAAATCCATAGTTTATTGGATTTTGAATAAAAATTATATTTGGATAGCGTTGTTTGATAATTGAAGGATCATCTTCTATAGAATTATTATCTACAACTATTACTTCAAAGTTAGGATATGTAATTTTATTTAATGATTCAATAAATGCACAAGTTACCTCCGACTGGTTATAATTAACAGTAATTATGGAAACGAGTGGGTAATATGTGCGTTTTGATATCATGGAATTACACTATTTATTTTTATTGTCTTCAATATGAGAATGGGTTGTATGAATAAATTTTGTATTGGCACCTTTTATTTTTAGCAGACTTATAAGCATTAAAACAAAACCTTTTGGAACTAAAAATAAGGCTTTCAATGTTTGTATTTTATAAAACTCGCGTGGAATTGATATAATTAGAGAGATTACAATTAATATATATAATACAAACCAATAAGTAAAATGTGGAATAAAATATGGTTGAAGAAAACTTAATACCGGTAGTAGGAGTAAACCTGAAAAGAGAGAGAAAATGGTTAGAATTCCGGCTAGTAATATGCGTGGTGGTTGAATCATTTGTACTACTTTGTCGAAATAATCAATATTTCCTTTTGTAACAAAATTTTTAAGTCCATCTTTAAAATGACTTCTGAAGAAACCAACCTGGGCAGCAATCCATCTGCGGCGCTGATTTACAAATACTTTAGATTGTGCTGTTTTTTCGTCATATATTAGTGCGCTATTAATATATTCTATTTTGTACTTCTTTTTCAATAGTTTCAACTCAACCTCTTTATCTTCACCAACCGAATCAACAGTTGCCATAACCTTTTTATATAGTTGATAATCGATTCCCATTCCTGATCCTATTAGCGCAGAAGATAGACCAAGTGTGCGATGTCCTTTTCGGAAGATATTATTGTTGATTTCTTCACTTAAAGCATCAAGAATTGCAAAAGATGAATTTAGGTTTTTTGCAGTACGGTGTCCTTGTACAGCCATAAAACCACATTCAAAAGCAGAGTTTATTTTTGCTAACACATTGCTATTCATAATATTGTCAGCATCTAATATAAATGCCACATCATAATTATCACCAATAATATCCATACAGCTATTAAGAGCTTTCGACTTCTTGCTAATTTCAAAATCAACAACTACAACACGAATAGGTAGTTTACTAAGTGCATCTAAAGTTTTTTTGGAGAATGAGTCGGCTATTACAATTACTTCATACTTATCTTTAGGATAGTCTTGATTTAATGCTTGTTTAGCAACATTAACAATAACGGCATCTTCTTTATAACCTGGAATTAAAACTGCAAATTTTCGTTTTTTTTCATTATTAAGCTTCGTTTTTTCGTTATAGAATAACCCTGCGGATGCAAAAACAAAAATATATACCGTAGCAAATGCCAAGTATAAGTATATAATAACTTGAATAATATTTAAAATGTAAATAAGAATATCCATTTATTTTTTTCTTCTAATAAATATATTTATGGTATTGTATTAATTATTGCATTACTGGAATTTCGTATTTTGACTTACTACGGTTTGACATATTCCACCAAACAGCCCTCCAATATGCCCATAAATGCTTAAATTGTAGTTTAATTAAATAGCCAATTGTTATGCGTGGTGTTGTAACCAAATAAATATATAACAATGCAAGTATTTTTTTTAACCCTTTAGTATTTCTACGTGTGAATAGTATTCTTCCTCGTGATAAATAATATGTTTGAAAAGGGCTGTTTCTACCTGTAGATATTGATTCTTTATGATATACAAGTGAATTGCCTTGATAGTATATACTGTAACCATTATCTTTTATGTGAGCTGCCCAATCATGTTCTTCATAATACAAAAAGAATATTTCAGACATCATTCCAACTTCTTTTATAATTTTTGTTGGAACAAGCATTGCTGTGCCAAAAATTGAGCCTGATTCACTAATATCTGAAAATTGGCCTATATCTTTTTCACCAAAACCATGACTAAATATTCTTGTAGTTATAAGATTAAATTTTGTGAACCCGGCATACTGGATAATACTTGGTGAATGAAAATACTGTATTCTTGGGCTAACCATTCCAATTTTTGGGTTCGACTCAAGTAGTTCAACCAAAGGTTCTAAAAAGCCACTATCAACTTCCGTATCATTATTTATAAATAGTATGTATTTTCCCTTACAATATGGTATAGCAATATTATTCCCCCCAGCAAAACCAAGATTTTTATCTGATTTAATGAGTGTAATATCAGGAAATTTTTCTTTTATTATATCTGGATTATCGCTTGGCGAATCATTATCTACAACAAATACTTCTAACTCTGAGTAAGTTATGTTTTTAAGAGATTCAAGAAACTCACATGTTACTTCTGACTGATTATAATTAACAGTTATAATAGAAACTAACGGTTGTTTTTTTATTGAGCTCATAAATATGAATAACTAGTCTTTTATAATAAGAGAATTTGGAGATTTGCCAATAGAAATAAGGTAAGAAGTTTCTCTATCAAATTGTTGAGCCATAAAAATAAATGCCCAGCTTAAATATACTAAAGCTCCAGTTGGCATTTGACCAAGTACTCCGTTTCCATAACTTGCTCCCATAATTCCAGCAAAACCAGCAATTAAAGCACCAAGTATTCCAGCTAATTCTTTATTTTTAACTCTTACCATTACTAAATAGAAACCTTTTAATAGTATAAAAGAAAGAATAAACAAATGAATTACTAAGCCAAC
>QMPB01000192.1 GCA_003648395.1 Bacteroidota bacterium | reverse complement strand
TACGAATAACCATGGGCGGAGCCCCATGGTTATGAATACTAATTCTAGAGGTTTTGGCGGTATTTTTGCTTTTTTTAGCAAAAAATAGTGACAAAGCACAAATTTTTAATTTCTAATAAAGTGAAATAGAGGATTTTGATAAACTGATTAGTTGCAATTCGATTAATACGATGACATTAATTGTATATAATTGGCAAATTCATAATATATTGTTATTAGTATTTAAGATTTCAAGTGGAATTATTTGATATTATTAAGATGCGTTTGCCTTAATATTAATAGTTCCCCGATGTATCGGAGCAGGCTGGTTATGATTTCATAAATTATTGATATGTAAGCAATTACAAGTAGTAGTTGAATTTATATAAATTATTATAAACCAGACCGTTGCGACTTTGCGGCTTTGCGAGAAACAAAAAGTCAACGGAGTATTGTTAATATTTAAGTTAATAAACATAGAATTTAATATACATTTGCAGAAATTAAATAATCAGCATTATGAAGCAAATAGTATTAATTATAATGGTCGTTTTTGCATTTTCGGCTTGTAAACAAAATGTAAAAAAAGATAATTTGAATAAGTCTGAGCAGACTAAATCTGTAGATAATAATGAAGATATTTACAATAATTTCGGAATTATTAAAATACAAGATGAATTAGCTGAAAATATTGCTTACCCAGCTGATAGTGCTGATGTATTTTTTATATCTTTAAGGGATATTGGTAAATACCATGGGAAAGTATGCCCAGGTATTGCTACAGGATACAAAATGATAAAAGATGTCTTAGATAGTTTATATCCCAACTCTATTCCACAAAGAGGACAAATTCAGGTGATAAGTTCTAAACCAAGTGATTTATTTGATATAGCAGGTTATATTACTGGTGCAAGAAGTTTCTTTGGTAGAAGTGAAGTTAGTAGGGGCGATTTAGTAATTGATACTACTTTGAACCCTCATCAATTTATGAGTTTTGCAATGGTTTTTCGCAGAAAAGACAATAACAAAGCATTTAAAGTAATTTTTCATAAAGCTAATTAAATTGCAAAAGAGCAAAGAGATTTTATCTTTTCTGTTGACAAAGAAGCTTTGATTGGAGAAGTCGATAAAGAAGCATCTCTAAAATTTAAGAAAATAGTTGATGCAGAAGTTCAACGAACTCTCAGAGAAGGTGTAAGAGAAAATGCTTTTGAAATTATGAAAGTTCAGTAAATACCAATACCAAAAATTACAACTTCCTTTTAAAGAATATTAGAAAGAGAGTCTAATGAAAATTTAGGATCAACATAAAAGCTAGGGAATTAAAAAAAGGATAAATAACACTGCGTTACTTATCCTTATTTGTGATCCAGACAGGATTACTTCGTTATCCTTTTGAAGCCGAAGTCTACATCAAAACCAAAGTAAATCAAAGATTTAATTAGTTTTTTATTATTACATAAACCTTTGAGCTAGCTCAAGATTTATGTAATAATAAAAAAACCCAAATTCCTTTGGAATTTGGGTTTTGATGCTTTAGTGATCCAGACAGGATTCGAACCTGTGACCCGCAGCTTAGAAGGCTGCTGCTCTATCCAACTGAGCTACTGGACCATTCAATAATCTTATTGATTATTAGTATATACAAAAAAAGGAGTAAAACTCCTTCTTTCTTGTCGGGGTAGCAGGATTCGAACCTGCGACCCCCTGCTCCCAAAGCAGGTACGCTAGCCGAGCTGCGCCATACCCCGATGCATTAATGCTATGAACTTTTGTACTTAGCGGCTGCAAAAATAGTAAACTTTTATTCAGTTTGTATATTTATTTTTACTTTTTTTGGTTTTATTTTGCTTTCTAGCTTTAACTCTCTGCATATAAGATATATATAAATGTAATTATTTTTAATTTTATTGTTAAATAATTTTCCATAATTATTTCAAGAGTATTATTTAATGAGTATTATTTCTTCTTAATTTAGCGGTGTAAATAATTAAATATAGATGTCTGGAAATACAATAGGTAAAATATTTCAATTACATAGTTTTGGAGAATCTCATGGAAAAGCAATTGGTGGAATAATTGAAGGTTTTCCCGCTAATCTTGAAATTGATTTTGATGCTGTTCGCTTGGATATTATGCGTCGTAAAACTAATCAAGGACTTTATAGTTCAAAAAGAAATGAGTCAGATGAACTTAAAATATTTTCTGGTATATTTAAAGGTAAATCGTTGGGAACTCCAATAGCTTTCTATATTGAGAATACGGATTCACGTTCAGAAGATTATGCTGAAATTAATGATGTTTATCGTCCTTCGCATGCTGATTTTACTTGGGAACAGAAGTTTGGAATTAGAGATTATAGGGGAGGAGGGCGTTCTTCGGCTCGTGAAACTCTTTCTAGAGTAGTTGCTGGTGCTATTGCTAAGCAGTTTCTTTTGAGAAACGGAATTGAAATAACTGCTTGGGTAAGTCAGATTGGCGATAATATTTGGGAGAATGAAGATGTTCCTACAAAGGAGAATATTGAAAAGTCAGAATATAGATGTCCAGATTTTAACACAGAAAAACAAATTCAAAAAAGCATTGAAAAAGCAATTGCAGAAGGTGACACGCTTGGTGGAATGATAAAATGCAGTATTAGTGGTATGCCAACTGGTCTTGGAGAACCTGTTTTTGATAAATTGAATGCTACTCTTGCTCATGCAATGATGAGTATTAATGCAGTAAAAGGTTTTGAGTTCGGAAGTGGGTTTTCTGCTGCTCGAATGAAAGGCTCTGAACATAATGATGAATTCTATTATGATAATGGTATTGTCAAAACAAAAACTAATAATAGTGGAGGAATTCAAGGTGGAATTTCCAATGGTATGGATATAAATATGCGTATTGCATTTAAACCAATTGCAAGTATATCACAAGAACAGAATACAATTAACAATAAAGGTGAGAAAGCTCAAGTTAAGATAGAAGGAAGACATGATGTTTGTGTTGTCCCTCGTGCTGTTCCCATAGTTGAAGCCATGGCTGCTATTGTTATTATGGATTTCTACCTTCTACATAAAGTTAATAATTAAAGGTTAAAGGCTAAAAATCAAAGTTTAAAGTAGAAAGTAGTCGAAACAACAAACAATAAACAACACACAACACATATATCACATGAAAAAGCTAATTAAAATAACTTCAATATTCATTGTTCTATTAATAATGGCAATAATTGTAACTCCTTTCTTTTTTAAGGATAAAATTACAGAAATTGTTAAGAAAGAAATAAATAATAATGTAAATGCTGAAGTTGACTTTGGTGATGTTAGTTTAACTTTATTTAAAAATTTCCCAGATTTCACTTTTAGTATAAATAATCTAAAAATAATAGGCATTGATGAGTTTAAAAATAAGACTCTATTTGCTACTAAAGAAATTTCTTTGACTATTGACCTAGGAAGTGTTTTCTCTGGAGAATATGAATTGAATAAAATTTTGTTAAATAAACCAGTTATTAATCTTTTGGTGTTGAAAAATGGAAAAGCTAATTGGGATATTGCTAAAGAAGATACAAATGTAGAAACTGAAGGGGATAAAGAATCTGAAGAACCTCTTTCGGATGAAGCAGTTGATGCTGAATCGTTTAAATTGATGTTAAAAGCATTTATAATTGAAGATGCTACTATTAATTACGATGATAAGGAAGCAAATATGTATAGCTTTATTGATGATTTGGATTTTAAGTTAAGCGGTGATATGACTGCAAATAATACAAATCTTGATATTGAAACGGAGATTGATAAGATTACATATAAAATGGATAATATTGCTTATTTGAATAAAGCTAAAATAGTTTTTAAAGCTAATATACTTACAGATTTAGAAGCTTCAAAATATACCTTTATAGAAAATTCATTGTCAATTAATGGCTTAGTTCTAAATTTTGATGGTTTTGTAGGTATGCCAAATGACGACATTTCTATGAACCTTACTTATAATGCGCCCAATGCTACTTTTAAGAGTCTTATGTCATTGATTCCTGCTTTCTATACGGAAGGCTTTGAAGATGTTAAAGCAGAAGGAAAAGTAGTAATAGATGGCATGGCTAAAGGAGTTTATTCAGATAATTTAATGCCTTCGTTTGCTGTTAATATATTAGTTAATGATGCTAAATTCCAATATCCTGATTTACCTAAGTCGGTTAACGATATTCAGATTGTTACAAAAATAAATAGCCCTACGGCTAATTTAGATAATATGACTGTAGATGTAAGTAAGTTTCATTTTAGTATTGCCAAAAATCCAATGGATATTAAGCTTAAACTGAAAACATTAATATCTGACCCCGATATAGATGCAAATTTTAAAGGAAAGATGAACCTAATGACCATTAAGGATGTTTATCCACTAGATGAAGGTATGAACTTAAGTGGTATTTTTAAAACAGATATTAGATTAAAAGGAAAGCAATCTGCAATAGATAAAGGCAGATATCGTGATTTTAAGGCAAGTGGTAATATGCAGCTTAAAAATGTGGTGTATAGGGATAATGATTTCCCCAAAGGGATAATTGTTAATAATGCGAGCATGGTTTTCACCCCAAGATATGTAGATATGTCTAATTTTAAAGTTACTTACAATAAGAATATTATTGAAGCTGACGGTAAACTATATAACTATCTAGCATACGCTTTAGATGATGGTATTCTAAAAGGTGATTTCTCTATGAGTGCAGATTATCTTAATTTAAATAACATGATGGCATCAAGTGAAGTAGAAAGCAAACCTAAAGATGAAGATGTAAAAACTGTTTCATCAGAGGAAGCTCCAATTGAAGCTGTAAATATCCCAGAAAATATTAACCTTAAACTTCAGTGTGTTATTGGTCGAATTAAATATGATAATCTAAATATTAAAGCTTTATTTGGGAAAGTTATTGTTGCAAATAAAAAGATGATGCTAGATAATCTTAAAATGGAGATGTTAGGTGGTAAAATGAATATGAGTGGTTATTATAGTTCTGAAAATATTGATAGTCCTAAGGTAGCTATGATATTTGGTATTAAACATTTTGATTTTAAGAAAAGTTATAAGACACTTGATGTTGCTAGAAAATTAGCCCCTATTATGCAATATACTGAGGGTAATTATTCTTGTATTTTAAAATTTAACGGTAAGATGGATAATAAAATGAATGTTGATTTGAATACTGTTAATTCTAAAGGATTGTTATCAACATCTGCTCTTACAATTAAAGATGCTAAAAGCATTACTGAACTTGCAAATACATTGAAAATTGAAGAATTAAAAACACTAAAAACAGATCCTCTTGATATTCCATTTCAAATTAATGATGGTAAATTGATTGTTAGTCCATTTAGCACTAAAATAAATGATATACCAATAAAAGCTTCAGGAGTAACTTACCTTAATCAGAATATTGATTATAATGTGGAGATGAGTATTCCAAGAGAAAAACTTGGTAGTGATGCTAATGATGCAATTAATGGCTTGATAAGTCAGGCAAATACTTTTGGTGCAAATATTAAAATGAGTGATAATATTAATGTAATAGCTAAAATAACAGGGACAACTACAAAACCTAATGTTGGGTTGAATTTTGATAAAGCCAAGCAAGATGCTAAAAATCAGCTTAATAATGAAATAGAAAAACAAAAAGAAGCTCTTAAGAAGAAAGCTGAGGAAGAAGTTGACAAACTTAAGAAAGAACTAGAAGAAAAAGCTAAGGCAGAGATGAAAAAGCAACAAGATGAATGGGAGAGGAAGTCCAAGGAAGAAAAAGAGAAGCTAAAGAAAAAACTTGAAGAAGAAGCTAAAAAGAAATTGAGCGATTGGTTTTAAGTAAGTAAGAATTAGTAATTTGTGTAATGAAAAGAAATAAATTGTATCGAAGGCTACACAATAAATCAAATAACTCTATAACAACATCAACAAATAACCAATTTAACACATGACAAACCAAATATTAGGAATATTATTCTCATTTATTATCACTTTAATTGGTTTACCTTTTGTGATACGTATTGCAGAATCAATTGGTTTATTTGTGCCAAATAATTATCGTAGAATTCATACCACAAGGGTTTCTGCTTTGGGAGGGCTGGTTATTTTCTTAAGCGCTTCTGTTGGTTTTATTCTATTTTCCGATTTAATAAACTTTCCCGATTATAGATTTATTATCAGTAGCGGAGTTCTTATGTTTTTTCTTGGATTTTACGATGACTTAAACGAAGTAAAACCAGAGCTTAAGTTATTAGGTCAGTTTATTGCTGTCACTTTATTAGTAGTATTTGCAGATGTAAGAATTGATTTCTTACAGCATTTCTTTAGTTTTAGTACTGGTTTATGGGCAGACACAGTATTAACTATTTTACTAATGATTACAATTATTAATGCATATAATTTTATTGATGGTATAGATATGCTTGCTGCATTGTTGGGAGTGATTATTATGGGCATTCTGGGCATTTGGTTTTTCATGGCAAAACAATACGATTATAGTCTAGCTTTATTTACATTGTCATCGGCTTTATTAGCATTTATGGTATTTAATCATTCTCCAGCTAGAATATTTATGGGTGATACTGGTACCATGACTATTGGAATAATTATGGCTGTATCACTTATTAAGTTCGATTCAATTAATGATATTATTGAAGGAAACATTCATGTGAATTCTGCTCCTGGAATTGCATTCGCATTCATTGCACTTATTACTGTTGATTTGTTAAGGGTGTCTTTTTATAGAATTTATCAGGGTAATCATCCATTTATTGCTGATAAAAACCATATTCATCATTTATTTTTAAGAATAGGAGTAACTCAGAATAAAGCATCAATTATTATATCTAGTGTTGTTTTTATTCAAATTGTTATGAGTTTCTATCTTGATAGGTTCTTGTTTTCTAGTTTAATCATCATAATTATCAATTTGATGTATTTATTGACTTTTTATATGCTTATTTTTATCAAATTAAGAGCATATGATAAGGAATAATTCTAAATAATTCATATAACTATATTGATTAACAAGAATCTATAAATTTTATATTTTTTTTAAAATGATTGTTGTTTTTATGAAACATCTTATTACTTTTGCCGCTGGGTAAGTCTTATACGACCAGCTCCTACTGAACTCCCCCAGGACTGGAAGGTAGCAAGGGTAGGTGGTTGAGCGGTGCGATATAAGTAGCTTACCCTTTTTTTATGTCTTTTAAGTAATAATAGTTTCCAAACACATTGATTAAGAGTCTATTAATAAAATAAATAATTATGCAAGATTTAAAAAAACAAATAGATAATTTTCTAATTGAATTAGAGAAAACCCCAAATAATATTGATATTAGATTGAAATTAGCAAATGCTTATGTTCAAATTGTCGAACATACTAAAGCAGTGAATGAATATATAAAAATTCTTGAAATTGATCCCAATAATGAAGAAGCCCTTATTCAAAAAGAGATAGTACATGGTATTGTAAAGCAGAGTCAGCTTGATATTTACGGATGTACTAATACTTATATGGATCCTTGGAATTAAAAAATTTAGCATAATGATGAACTGGGATAAACTATTAAATAGTCAAAGATTAGGAGATTCTAGAAAGGATTATGATTCTTTCAGCCATCGTTCTGCGTTTCAACGTGATTTCGATAGAGTAATATTTTCGTCAGCATTTCGCAGAATGCAGGACAAAACTCAAGTATTTCCTGTTCCTGAGAGTGACTT
>QMPB01000191.1 GCA_003648395.1 Bacteroidota bacterium | reverse complement strand
TATTACTTCTTTAGCTAAACTTTTAGCATTCTTACCATTTTTTAGTTTCTTCTTCATAAAAAAGGCTGTTGTTCTTTCTACAATTGTAACTATTGCGCCCTTATTCTCCTTACCTACAATTAGATCAATCTCCCAGTCACCAAACCGCTCTTTGTTGTTAATTACAGAGCTTCGTTCTTCAATTGAGACCTTGTCTTTGATTACGACCTTTTTACCTCCTACTGGTCTCTTACGATGTTTTAGTCTATGCCTGGTGTGCTTATATAAATCACCTCCATTAGCCTTATCCTCTCGTATAAAGGCATATATCCTTTCGTGGCTTACCATTGGAATACTACCCTTTTTACATATCCCGACTATCTGTTTTGGGGATAATTGTTCATCTTCAAGGTATTTAATTACGATCCTTTCTGCATTGATATCAAACTTACGTTTTTGATTAAAACGCTCTTTTCTCTCCTCTGCTTTCTCCTGTGCCTTGGCTGGCTGGTAAATTAGTCTTTTAGAACTATTACGTTTTAGTTCCCTTGATATTGAGGATTCGCAGAGTCCAATAGCATCTGCAATAAATTTTTGAGACATATTACATTTCAAATATGCCTTAATTTCGTACCTTTGTTCTTTCGTTATATGTTTCATATTTACAACTTTTAGTCGAATACAAATATAAGCAGTAATGAATAAACCTTGAGAACGATAGCATTTTTGCCTTCGTTCTCTTTGTTTCGTTTCGCTAAGCTTCTCTTCACAAAGAGAACGAAGGCAAAAAAAATTACTCTTAATATTTAGACTCTTAAAAATTGCATTTACTAATTGAACTTAGGAAGTAACTAATATAGAAGATAAATCGAAATAAAAGATAACCATATAAGCCAAAGCTTAGGAATTTAAGGGCAGGTGCATATTAATTGTTGCCAAACCACTATGTATCTTTTACTGTCGTAATTAGATGACTTTTTTGGAATTATCTTTTGCAGTGTAGCAAGTACTTGATAGTTTTTAGAATTACCTTAATAGTATTTGTTATTTAAGGTATGTTTACCCTGCTGGGAAGTTTACAGAGGATACTCAGCATTAATATTACTCAACCAATACGTTTAAATTTTAATATCTTTGCAATGGAATTATGAATAAACGTACTCTTATATATATAAATAGGCTTTTATTAATTATTACTATTGTTATAACGATTAGCAATGGCGTACTAGCGAACGTTGTTTCATCTAATATCGACAGCTTAATTCTACCAACCGACAATAAAACTAAAACATTAAGCAATCATTATTTAGCTTTGGTTGATTCCTTTGCAGAGAATTCTCAATATGATTCTGCCTATATACAATATGTAAAATATATTGCTATAAGGGACTCTATTTACGAGCAAGACAGGCTGAAATCAATGGATAACTTGATTGAAGAATATAAGGCGATTGAATACGAATCTCAAGCAAAATTTTTATCACAGAAACTATGGAATAGAACCCTTATTTTGATTTTTTCAATCTTCTTAGTAATATTAATTGCTGTATTACTAATTGTTACATACTCTAGAAACAAGCTTAAATCAATAACTTATGCTAAAGAAACAATTGCTCTTAATATGACAATTGAAGAAAAAAATAAAGAGTTAGTATCAATAGCTATGGATCAAAATCAGCAATATGAGATATATGAAAGCATAAGAAATAATATAAGCTCACTTAAAAAGGATAAGGACTTAAGTTCTTTGAAGCAATATATATTAAGCCTAAAAAAGGATTTATCGAAAAAAAAGAAAGCAGAAATGAGTTGGGATAGTTTTAAGATGCATTTTGAACAAGTACACCCTGATTATTTTGACAAGCTTTTACTAAGTGAGAATTCCCTTACTCAAAATGATTTGCGCATTTGTGCATATATAAAACTGAATTTATCAACAAAAGACATTGCTAATATTTTAAATATTAGCAATAGAGCAATACAAACTTCTAGGTATAGAATTAAGAAGAAACTTAATTTGAGTCCGGAAACTGATTTTGTGAAGTATATACAAGGAATATAATTATGTATACTAAAATGTTAGGTCAACAATAGATACTAATGATAAGAATATTGAAAACATATGGAAAACATTTGCTTATTGGCTTGCTAATGCTTACGTTTATTAATAACCCTGCCTTTTCAAAACGTGGTACAAATTTTAGGTCAAAAGAAAAAGCGGACTCACTTATTTATGAGTTTAGCATTAATAAAAATGGACTTAGTGCATATGAACACTGCTATATTGCTCTTTATTATTTATATAATGATTCATTTTTACTAGCTCTAGAGTATGCACAAATGGCGGAAATTCAAGCAAATATCGAAAATGATTTCCTATCTATAGTAAAGCAGCATATTGTAAAAGGACAGGTTTATTTGAGGTTTGGATTATATTTAAAAGCCTTAGATAATTTCTCATCTGCAGAACAATTAGGAATAGAACATGACTTTAAAAATCTAATTATTAATGCAAATTATGGTGCAGGACTAGTTTATAAAGAATTGAAGGAGTACGATAAAGCTTTAGAGGTGTTGTACAGAGGAGAAAAAGTTACGCAACAAGGCGATAATCTGCTTGATAAGGCAATAATTTATAATGCAATCGGAAATGCACTTCAGGGCAAAGGTGATTTAGAAGAGTCAATAGTTTATCTTAATAAATACTATGATATCGCTGTTGAAATAGATGACACATTGCAGATGATATATGCTCTTATTAATATTGGTGAGTCAAATAGAAAACAGAAAAATAGTAAAAAAGCCTTAGAGTATTATCAGCGAGCTTATAAGTTAAATGAGTTTGTGCATAGCGAACAAGCAGAGGCTGCAATTTTTGGCAATATTGCGATTATTTACACTTCATTAAATGATAATATTAATGCTTTAGAGTATTATCATAAAAGTATAAATATAAGTAGTAATAGCAATGGATTATCAACTTACCTCCAACAAGATTTAAAAGAAATTGCTCAAGTTTATGCTCGGCAATCACAATATGATTCGGCATATGTTTATTATAAAAAATATGTTGTTTTTAGTGACTCACTTGCTAAAAGTGATTATATGCAAAAGATAAACACTCTTAATTGGGGCCATGAAATAGAAATTCAAGAAGCTCAAACTAAAATAATTGCTGTGAAGCTTTATCGTAGAACTATTGTGATAATTTCTTTAGCAATAATACTTGTTCTGGTTATTTTTATTTTGATTATAACATACTCACGGTATAAGCTAAAAGTAAAAAAAATGCAGGATAGTATGAATGTATTAACCCTTACACTAGATAGAAAGAATAGAGAATTAGTTGCTAATTTAATTGACCAAACTGTTTATTCCGAAACTTATGATGATATAAACAATATACTTGATATAATAGATAATGAGGACAATACTGAAACAATAAAACAAGAACTGCTGGAATTAATATCAAAGCTATCAAATATTGATAGAACTAATAGTAAGTGGGATAGTTTTAAACTTCATTTTGAACAGGTTCATCCAGACTTTTTTATTAAGCTCAATAAATTAAGTGGTGAACTTACAACAAATGATATTAGGTTTTGTGCATATATAAAGCTCAATTTATCTTCCAATGAAATATCAAGCATATTGAATATTAATATTCGTGCTGCCCAAGCAACTCGATTACGCATTAAAAAGAAACTTCAGCTTCCCAAATCAGTTGATCTTATTCGGTTTATTCAATCATTATAGTTTAGTATATTTTCCCATCTTTAATCTATTAAACTAGCAATAGTCACTTTTGTAGTATCTAAATTGTAGGCTTGTAGTATATTCTCAGCCCCAAACACCTTTTTATATTGGATAATAATAATTATTTTTGTAATTCAATTATCGAATATAATCAACATTAAAAATTTTGAAACATGAAGAATTTATTTTTAGTTTTATTTCTAGTATTTTATGGGTTTTCTCAAGCTCAAACAGTAAAATTTAGTGAAGACTTTGAAACCCTTCCTTTAGATGTAACATCAAGTGGTACAACAAGCTGGGCTAGAAGTAGTAGCTTTTCATATAGTGGCACATACTGCGATTCAGCAAATATTGTTGCTGCTGGTGATACTGCATACTTAACTAGCAACACTTTTTCTACTAGTGGTAATAGCTATATATTACTACAATTCAACCATATCTGTAAGCTGCATTTTTTGGATGGTGGCTATATAGAAGCAAGTGGTGATAATGGTTCTACTTGGACAAGAGTACTTGGTGGTTCATACCTAGGTAATGGTCAATTTGCTAATGTTGGAAATAAATTTAATACATTATCCTATGCACTACGTTGGGATGCCGCAAATAGCTTAACTATTCCACAAAATTCATGGTGGATTGGTGAAGCTTTTGATTTAAGTTCAATACTTGCCAATAAGACTCAAGCAAAAATTAGGTTTGTGATTGCTGATATGAATAATAATGGATCACAAGGCAACTATGGCTGGTTAATAGATGATATTGAAGTAATAGCTTCAAGTTCTGAACTTGCTCCACCGAGCATTAGTATTATAACTCCTTATCCAATAGATACAATATACTCTAATGGTCCATATGATATTTCGGCTGTTATTACTGATAGTTCGGGGATTAGTAGTGCTAGTATTGTATACGAAATTGCCGGAATTTATGATACTGTAGTAATGAATCAAATAGCAACAGATACATATAAAGGTATAATTCCTAGTCAATCATATAATACAGATGTTTGCTACCATATAATTGCAACAGATGCTTCAATTAATAGCAATACTGCTAGTAACCCAATGAATAACTGCATATTTTTTCATACAGATCGTGATCCTAGCCTACCAGTGCCATTTGCATATGATGCAAAGATGCAGAGTGTTGCAAGTCCTTTAAGTATTACTTCAACTAGTTCATCAATTCCAATTTCGTTACGTATTGCAAATAAAGGGGATTCCCTACTAACAAAAGCCCAAATAGGGTGGAAGCTAGATGGTATTAGTCAAGCAAATTATATATGGAATGGTTCTCTTTCACTAGATCAATTAAGTGATACCTTTAATGTTGGAAGTCAAATATTTTCTCAAGGATCTCATAGTATAACCGCTTGGACATATTCTCCAAACGATTCTTTAGATCAAGATCAAAGTAATGATACTTTATCATATTCCTTTTATGCATGCAACGAAATGCTCCACGGAAACTATACTCTTGGAGGTTCTTTATCAGATTTTCTGAATTTCGCACAACTAATGACAGCCTTAAATAACTGTGGTATAAGTGCATCAACAACTATTTACGTTAATCCTGGCATATACAATGAGCAACTTCATTTTTCAGAATTAATAAATGGTTTAGATTCCCTTAATACATTAACAATTCGTTCGGCAAGTTCTAATGTAAATGATGTACTAATTAAATTTGCACCTGTATCTCCCAATAATTTTGTACTTGGTTTTGATAAGGTTGATCATATTAGTATTAAAGGTATTAGTATTGAATCTTCAGGAACAACGTCTGCGACAGCAATAAATATCTTCAATAGTTCAAATCATATTGAGATTGATTCATGCAAAATTAAAGCTCCAATAGGTGCTTATAATGATACTTATGGTATTTATATTAATGGTCCTAGTTCGGAATACAATAGTATATCTAACAATTCTATTATTGGTGGAAATTCTGGAATATACCTATATGGATCATCTAGTTCTAAACAATCGCACAATATAATAACAAACAATAATATATTAAAAGCAAACGGCACTTCAATTGGCGCCTATAATCAAGAACAGCTTATTATTGAAGGAAATACTATAAGCCGACCCTATAATGCAATTGCACAAACCTATATTACTGGAATTAGATTATTTACTGTTATTGATTACACTATTAAAAACAATATAATAGATATTAACCTTAATAGCAGTGGTTACGGAATTTCTTTAAATCAAAGTTCTATAAGCACTAATGGATTTGCCAATGTTATTAATAATATGATAAGTGTTAATGGTAATTCTACAAGCTCTTATGCTAGTGGTATTTACTTTATGTCAAATACTGATTGTAATATTTATAATAACTCCATTTCACTTAATACAGGAAGTAGCTTAGCTGCTTCAATTTCCATAGGTGGAAGTAGTTCAAATACTGATATTAAAAATAATATATTTGCTAACTTTGGTGGAGGTTATGCCTTAACTAATAGCGTTACAAATATTGGCACTATAGATTATAATAACTATTATTCCAATGGAGTAAATATTACAAAATGGGGAACAACAATTGTTCAAACTAATACGGGCATTACGGGTATTAGGGGCGCCTCATCACAGGATGTAAACTCCATTGCCTTTGATCCAAAATACTATACAAGTACAAATCTACACTCATTTTCTCCTAATATAGATAGTGCTGCTACTGTAATATCAATTGTTACCCACGATATAGATGGTGACATTAGAAGTACAACAGATCCAGATATTGGAGCTGATGAATTCACTATATCTTCTGTGGATATTGGAGTTTCAAATATTTTAAATATACTTCCTGTTGATACGCAGTTAAGAGTAGTAAATTTACAAGCTATTGTAAAAAATTATGGCTCAGGAATAATTACATCAATGGCAGTGGAATACTCTTTAGATGGAGCAAGTCCTATTAGTCAAACATGGACAGGTTCATTAGCTGCCGGACTAACTGATACAGTAAGCTTAGGAAATATTACATTGCCAGTGCTTGATTACACACTTAATGTATATACTGTATTGGCAGCTGATACTCTAACTAATAATGATAATTTATTAAGCCAACTATTTGCTTTACCATTAATTGAGATAATACCTATTGCAATGGTAGATCCATTAGTAGGTTGTAATAAAGGAAGTGCGGAATCGGTAAGTATTCAGATTGCAAACTATGGAGTGAGTTCTGTATTTAATGGAATCACTGCTTCATTTAAATTAGCAGGAGGTAGTTTTATTTCAGAGATTATTACTGATACAATACCCGCTGGTGATACAATAGTTTATACTTTCAATCAAACTGCTAATCTTAGTGTTAGTGCTCAAGATTCTACTTTCAATTTTACATTTGCAGCAAATCATAGTTCCGACCCTATTCATATAAATGATAGCATGTACGCAAGTGTAATTTCTCAAGCATATTTACCGTCACCAATTGTAAGTGATACAACAATAAATTATGGGTCATCAGCTGTATTATCAGCTATTTCTAACGATCCAATATTTTGGTTTGCCAATGATAGCACAACTGTAAGTCTTGCGAATGGGGTAAATTACACCACCCCATTATTGTATGATACTACAACATATTATGTGCAATCTAGCAATTTTAATCCTTCCACAGCAGCAACTGTTGGTTTTGGAACAACTACGGCAGGTTCATTTGACGTAACAATTTATGGAAGAACTCAGGGTGCAGGAAAATATCAAATTCTTTATACTGCTGCTGAACTTAGTGCATCAGGCTTAAGCGCAGGACAAAGAGAATCAATTGAATTTCATGTTGGACTTACTTATGGTAATCATAACCTAAGTGATTTCAGTATAAGTATGGGGAATGTTACAAATACATCCTTAAATACAAGTTTTATTTCCAGTGGATTAACTAGTGTTTATAGTTCTGCATTTGCTGGTATTACAGGCGTAGACACATGGCATACACATACACTTACAAGCCCTTTCTTTT
>QMPB01000190.1 GCA_003648395.1 Bacteroidota bacterium | reverse complement strand
TTATATTTCAGATATTAGGGAACAGAATATTATTCCTCCAGATTTTAGAAAATGGTTTCAAACTGAAATTCTACCGAAAGCTTATGCTGCAGGTGTTAAAAGATCTGCCATAATATTTAATGGTAATATTTTCAAGAAATACTATTTAAATAACATCATGAATTCGGTAAAAAAATTTGGTGCTCCTATTAAGTTTTTTAACACTATTGAAGAAGCTCATAAGTGGCTAGAAACTTTTGATAAATAATAGACTTATCTATCTATTACACTGGTAATTGCAAAGAAATATATTTAATGTCATTATAACCGTATTACTTAGTATTTCTACAATACTCTGAATACATCTTAATATTTTGTATAAGTAGTCATCTGCTCAATTCCTGCATGCTTATCAGGCAGGTGTGTTCTCCATGTTCTCTCTTTTGAATTTCTTTACTTTGACTTTTTACTTTAGCCGTTAACCAAATCCTTTATAATCTCCTTTATTGAACGTATAGAATGTATATGCTCAATGGAAGGTCCTGCAACAAAATATGTATTATAATTTGCACCAAAGGCAGCTTTTTCTATCTTCTTCATTCCATTAATGGCAATTATCATTTTCAAATATTTTCTTAATTTCTTATGTTTATACATCATCCTATTAAGCCAATTAGCTTCAATACCAATCTTCTGTACATATGGAGTATTTATAACAGTTAATGGAGAACCAGATAAATTTGAAGTAAGTACGACATCTTTGGCTCCGTATTCTATTAGTGCCTTCTTATAGTCATCAGACACTTTACACTCATTACTAGCAATAAAAATTGTTCCCACACTCACCCCATCAACTCCTAAAGCTAGTTTCTCAAGATAATCAGAATGAGTGGCAATACCTCCTGCAGAAATAATAGGAATATCAATATGAGTCTTTAATTCAGTTATTAATTCTTTAGTGGGAATATTCCCTGCATGTCCACCAGCTTCTGAGCTTACTGCAATAATTGCATCTGCACCAAGACCTACAACTTTTTTGGCAAATTGCAAATTAGTAACATCACAAAATACTTTAATACCCTTTTCCTTGGATTTTAGTATTACTTCCTTTGGATTTCCTAAAGAAGTAATAAAGAAACCTACTCCCATTTCAACACATGTGCTTAACTGCTGTTGATATTTTGGATTTGATTTATTTACTATCAAATTAACTCCAAAACTTTTATCTGTTTTAGACTTTATCTCTATAATTGCAGCTCTCAGATCGCTATCTGTACGATAATTCATGGCAGGAAATGCTGCTGTTATACCACTTTCTAATGCCTCAACTATCATCTCAACAGTTGAAACTAAAAACATAGGAGCCATAATTACAGGATATTGTATATCTAGCATTTGGCAAATTCTATTTTTCTCCATAATAATAATTCTTAGAAGTATTTTGAATATGTAAATATACAAAAAATATTATTACGCATGCGGAATACTTTTATAATAAATAAAAAATGGTGAGCCAATTATGAACTCACCATATTTCGATAGAATCTGCACAAAATTCTATGACAACATCACTTAAATTATATCACATTTATTCAAATGGCACGATACCAGATCTTTTTACTTCAAATATTAAAGTCCCTGTAGCACTAGATTCTTTATCAAAGTGCTTAGCTTGCTTATAATACTTACCATTAATTAAAACTCCCATGTTAAAGCTCATATTAGAGCTAATATCTTCTGTAAACTTTATATATAAATAAATAGGTGAACCTTCATCCATTGAGAATGATTTTATCCACTTATCACTTAATCCATTAGGAGTAATTGTTTCTGCAACACTATTTCCATTATCATCAAGATAAACAATGGAATATGGATCAGCTAATCCAGTAATCATATAATCAACAACTTTTGAATCTGCTTCTTTTTGACAAGAACTTGCTATTATTGCTAATACTGCTATAATAAAATATATCTTTTTCATAATTATTATTCTAAAAATAAAATATTAAATATTAAATATTAAGTTTATATAAAACACTCTCCCTGGCTCATAAATTCTTGTATTAGTACCAAGAATTCTTCTATTCAAATGCTCATAATATGATATATCAAATATATTATTTACACCACCAACTACTCTGAAATATTGATTATGCTTATACATCAAACTAAGATCTAGTAATGAAAACGAAGGAGTGGTTAACTCTTGCATTGCATCAGAAACTCTATTTTGCGCACTAGAAAATCTATAATTTAAAACAGGAACAAGTTTACCATCAAAGAAGTCATATTTCAAATTTACATTTATATTTAAAGGAGGAATTTCACCTAATGGATCATTATTAACAATACTCTTACCAGTTACATTACTATTTACATCAAAATCTAATATTTCAATTTCGGTAATTGTTCCGGCTGTATAAGCTGCAGTCAGAGATGCTCTCCACTTATACTGGCTAGGGGTAGCGTAAGAAAACTCAAATCCATACAAATTTGCATTTCCTAAATTTTCAAATCGCTTAACTCCTAAAACACTTTGCATTAAAGGCTTTTGCACTGAAGGAGGCAGATAAACTCCTCCAATATAATCTTGAACAAAGGAGTAAAAAACTGACACTTCAAATCCTCCAATATTCTGGTTTCTATACTTATATACCAAATCAAGTTCATTATTCGCCTCTGGCTTAATTAATGGATTTCCCAGATACTCGTAATTATCAAAACCAACAGGAAGATTAATAATAAACCTTTCGTTCATATCAGCACTTCTTACACCTCTACCTAGAGACAGTCCCAACGACATATTTTCATTTAATTTTCTAGTAACACCAGCACTAAAACTAAAATTAATAAAAGAAGAGCTTGTACTATCAGCAGAAAGCCCGATTATATCTTTCTTTTTCATATTTAGCAGTGAGATAGAATCGGAGTATGATGAGTTAAAATCTAACCTTGTTGATATAACGTACTCCCATAAATTCTTATTCAAAGTATATTCTCCATATACACCATAATTATTGATGACAGCATTATTCCATAAATTTTCAATCTTTACTGGTACTTTTCCCATCATAGGAAATTGTCCAAGCATAGTTTTTACCCTATCACCGTCTTTTTCTATGTGAAACATATCAGTTCCCACAAATAAGTGGCTCCTATTGCCTGTATTAATACCAACTTCAGCTCTATAGCCCATCCTTTTAGCAATAATATGTGAAACCGTAGCAATAGTATCACTAAAGCCACGAGAGTAGTTATCCATTGTATGATCAACATCAGTCATATAGGCCTTAACATCAATAGTTTCAATTGTTTTAGAAATCTTTCTACCCTTATAATCAATTGAATATAGTTTTGTATTGTCCGCACGCTCATCCATTGGCAAAGCAGGGAACTCAACATTTCTAGCATAAAACTCAGAATAAGACATTATAATAGTATGTTTTTTTGACAAGGCAAAACCAAGTTTTCCATTATACCCAAACTTATTAAAACTCGATGCTATTAAATTACCATCTCCATCAGAATAATTCCCATACTGAGCATTATTCCCAGAAAAACTAAAAAATACTTTTTTTCCACCACCATAAACAGAAACATGCTGCCTTTGTCCATTCCAATTACTCTCATAACCCATACTTCCTTTTACATGAACTTGCAATTTATCAAATGGTTTTGGCTCAGTAGTAAGTAAATTAACAACTCCTCCCATTACAGGCCCATACCTTAACGCAAAAGGCCCTTTTACTACTTCTATTGCTTCTATATCACCCGCTTCAATATGTGATGTAGTTGGATCCATTCTATTAGGACAACCACCCTCCATTATCAAACCATTATCAACTTGTACATTAAGTTGGCTAAACTTAAAACCTCTAATCACAGGGTCAAGATTTGCTCCTCCTTTTCGTACTGCAGACACATTAGGAATTTCTCTCATATAATCAGCAATATCTCTTACTGCTTTTTGCTCAATCTGAGCTTCTTTTAATACAACCTTTGAATATGCATGGTTCTCAATTTTATCATCTCTAATCTCAACAGCTAATAGCTCTCGAATATCAACATCCATTTTAACATCAATATCTATTACCTTTCCTTTGACTATGGTAATATCTTTAATAACACTAACATAACCCAAATACTTAATATTTAATTTGTAATCTCCAGGTTCTATACCAATAATATGAAAAACACCTTTATTACTTGTGGTAGTACCTTTGTTTGCTGGAGAAAGTAAAACCTCAACTCCTGAGATTGCTGCTCCACTTTTTGAATCAGTAACCTTACCATTTATCCCTCCTAAATTTTGGGCATTTATCTTAGTAATTGAAAAGAATAATAGAATAAGTAGCAAGTTTCTCATAAAAAAATATATTTTAACTTTATTTTAACATTTAATTATTAGCCTTTGAGTAGCAGGACTGTCTACAAAAGCAGTGCAAAGATAATTAAAATATAATTATAATGTTAATTTATTCTTAATTTATTAATGCATAAAAAAAGCCGATTACTCGGCTTTTAATAAAAAATATAATATCTATTAATAATTTCCTATTGGACTACCAACTCTTGTCATAGCACAACGGAAACCAATATAATCTGTCGATTGACGTTCATCTAAGAATCTACGTGTACCTGGACCTAACCAATATGCACCATCTTTCCATGAACCACCTTTATATACTCTAGCATTATCATTAATCATTGATGTAATACTATAGTCATACATTTTGCTACTGCTCTTATTTTCATCGTCTCTCCAATCAGACCATGGATTCTCATTATTATTATAGTTAGAAGCAAAATCACCATCAAGATAGTTAATATTATTAGCCTTTCTATAATTTCTTCTCTCCAAATTTTCCTCTATTGTAACATTTCTAGTTCTCAATTCACCAGGAGTAGCAATAATAAAATCGGAAATACCTTTAGCAATCTCTGCAGCAATTTGAATAGACTCAGAAGGATTACCATATAATTTATCTTCAAGCATTTCAGTCATTGACTCGGCAGCTTCTTCATATTTCCTATCATCATTTAACTTAATAATAGCTTCAAGACTTGTCTTTAAATCAGCTTTAAGTTTTTCCTCATCGCCATTTAACTCATAACTTAAATTATTAAAGAATCCTGTTCCATCTTCATTTTCTAACCAATTAAGTATTCCCTTATAATCATATATAGTATTATACAATTTATCAGCAATTGCACCTGAATTATCTCTTACAAATGTTTTATAAACGTTACCACGGAAAGAATTATAATCATCCATATCTTCATCGGTAAGAGGACGATAAACATCCATAACCCACTCAGCGACATTACCAGCCATATTATACAAGCCATAATCGTTTGGCCAGTATGCATAAACAGGGGCAGAAATTGAAGCAGCATCATTAAGATTACCAGCAACACCCATATAATCACCACGTCCTCTACGGAAGTTAGCAACCATATCACCATAGTTACTTGATTCGTCAGTTCTAGTAATATGACCGTTCCAAGGGTATAAACGTCGTTCAACTATTCTTTCGTACATTGTATTACCTATTAAACCAAGGGCAGCATATTCCCACTCTGATTCAGTTGGCAACCTATACTTAGGCAAAAGAATACCATCTTCCATTCTTGCTCTTCTATATCCACTACTATTAGGTGCTATATCAACTAGCTGATGCTCACTTTCTTCACCAATACCAGTAATACCAGGAGTCATATAAGCATCTGTATTGAAATGGTTATCAGAAGTTGGTGTTTCTTGATAATTCAAAACACCAAATTCAACCAAAATATACTCATTTACTCTATCTGTTCTCCATGAACAATAATCTCTAGCTTGCAACCAATTAACCCCTACAACAGGATAATCTCTATATGCAGGATGTCTGAAATAATAGTCAACATAAGGCTCATTGTACGCTAGTTTAGATCTCCATACTAAAGTATCAGGAAGTGCTTTTTGTACAATTCTTGGGTTCTCATCAGAGAACACATGCTTTAACCAATTCAAATATTCTAGATAGTCCAAATTACGAACTTCAGTCATATCCATATAAAAAGAAGGTACAGTAGTTCTCCTAGGCTGATTATTCCAATCAAAGAATACGTCTTGCTCTGTACGTCCTTTAACAAAGGTTCCTCCTTCAATTAGAACCAAACCAGGACCTGTTTCTTGCTCTTCGTAAGGAGTAACTTCAAATCCACCATTTTTTGAATTATTATATTCCCAACCAGTAGTTGGAGACTGTTCTTTTCCACATGAAGTGAAAGCAAATGCTAAAATAAAAAGCATTCCCAAATTAAATATATTTCTTCGCTTTATCATAACTTATAAAGATTTATATAATACTATAACTATAACTAAAAAGCAGGGCAACTTATTTCACGCATACGTTTTCTTTTTACTGGACAATTGAAATCTAGTGCAAAAGAAAACTCGTGAGCTCCACCTGAAGATATTGATAATTCTGAAATTGTAATATCGTAACTATATCCAAATTTAAATTTATCATACTCAAAACCAGCTTGTAATATAATTGCGTCAGACCCTTCTAAGAAATGTCTATACCAAATTCCAAAAATCATAGGTGCTTTTTTAAAATAAGCTCCATAATTAAATTGATGGAAAGGACCCTGTTGCATATAAACAATATTTGGGCTGATAGTTGGGTCACCAGGTCTTTGTCTTCCTTTAGTCAAAGGAAATTGATAACCTAGGTGAGTTGATATTTTCATAGGGAGAAAACTCTCAGCATCAAAACCAACATCAACTGGCACTAAATGATGTACTGCAACACCTCCAAAAAACCTTTCATTGTATACTAAAATTCCTCCTGAAAAATCAGGTGCCATTTTACTATATTCACCATTAGAAGGTCTTTTTTCTGCTGTCACATTAGAAAAACCCCATTTGGAATCTATTTGATCTCCAAAAGTGAGCTTATCCCAATCTAAATGCTTCTGAAAAAAACTAGCTTGCATCCCTGCTTTAATAGCCCAATGCTTTGAAACTTTAATTCTAACAGAATAAATAAGAGAAATTGTTTGTGTTGTTAAAACCCCCTGTCCTGCCCTATCTGAAGTAAAAAGCAGCCCTAATCCTCCACCAATACCATCAAAATGCATATCAAAACTTGCATTATAAGTAACATAGGATCCAGGAATGGATGGCCATTGATTTCTATAATTCATTATTAACCTAGGGCATACCTTAGAGCCTGCAAATGCAGGATTTAGATATAATGGGTTTGCATAAAACTGTGAAAATTGAGCATCTTGCGCCCTAATTCCCAATGAAATAAACAAAATTAACAATACAATTATATATGGCCTTTGCTTTTTAATAGTCATACTTAAATATTTCAAGACACAATATTACAAATTATTTTAACATACAATACACAAATTAATGCTATAAGTTCACATAAACTACTATACTCCAAACTATCAATTATGTTACATAAAAACTAAACTAATTAATGGAAGCTCTCATAAGAATTAGAAATTTAGCAAATTACCAATTTGCAGCAATAATTTATTATCGTATTTCTAAAAGATATGACAAACAATATAAAATTACGTTGCATTTATTATTATTATTTTTTTGTCAAAAAAAACAATAATAAAATATAAAATGAGTTAATTTGCTAAAGCTAATTTATATTGACCTTATTAATCTAAACAATATTAATAAGAAATATATGTAAATTATCAACTCGCTTAATATATC
>QMPB01000189.1 GCA_003648395.1 Bacteroidota bacterium | reverse complement strand
TAAAATTCTGATTTATCATCTGCTCTTCTACTTTCTCACTTAAGTTTAGGATTTCCTTTAAATCTTTTACCCTTAGCATAGCTAAAGGTGTTTCGTCGCTAATCATAAATTACTTCTTTTAAATATCAAATTAATATAAACACGATAAGTATATCATGTTAGATAATTTTCAATATAAAGAAATATAGAGTAACTTACAGAAAGCTGAAGAGTTGATATCAGATAATTCTGTTTCTGGAACAAGCTCTTATAAATACCATTCTTTAAATCTACGGAAATGTAATATTCCACCAATATTCACATGTCGGAAATGAACTTTGGTTTCGGTCAGCAAATGAGTATTTGTTTCACTTGTTTCACTTTTTTGCTTTTTAAAAATACTTAATATACTTATTTTCAATATAGTTACATTGACCTTCGACTCCCCGCAGCTCCACTTTCACCCTCCGTAGCTTTAGTGAATGAGGGCTTCACCATTTCATGGTTATGCCCTCATTCACTAAAGCTACTTTGGGTTAGTGGATACAATCCACCACACTATAACCATTTATCATGCAGTACACATACATCCTAAAATGCAATGATGGTACATTCTATACTGGTTGTACCAATAATATAGAAAATAGACTCGAACGACATAGAAAAGGTTTTGTGCATTATACAAAAGATAAACTTCCTGTTGAATTAGTATTTCATGCAGTATTTCCAGATAAGTATAAAGCTTTTGAATTTGAGAAATATTTAAAATCAGGTTCTGGGATTGCTTTTCGGAATAATACCAAATTAATACCAAAACACGCCATATAAATCGTTTCTATTTCCCTATTACTGCGTTAAATATTATTTCCATAGCTACGGCTATGCAAATAATTTTTGTCTTCTAATAGGAAAATATATTCCAATTTATTTATAGCGTATTTTGATACCAAATTGGTATAAGCGGTTGATTTAAGAAATTCAGTAAAAAAGAAACTATGAAATAGCATCTATATTTATTTTATATACCTTTCTTATTATATCTTATTAACACAATATTGAAAATATAGTATTAGATAATATGAAGTGCTCTTAAAGCAACTAATAATAAAAATGTCAAAACATCTCAATAAAACATGATACAACATATTATGTCGCAAATATTGACTATATTTGCGACATAATTAAACTAAATAATATGCATATAAGTACTGATGATCATATAATTGCGAAGATACGTGATTCGAAATCAAAAAAATTCTTTTTTGTTGATGACTTTATTACAATTGCAAATTATAAAGCAGTGAATAAAGCCCTAGAACGTTTAGTTGAACGTGGTGTTTTAACACGTGTTGCACAAGGTATTTATGCTCGTCCGAAGGTTGATCCTTTACTTGGTGAGATACTGCCTACAGCAGAGCAAATAGCAGAAGCTATTGCAAAAAGAGATAAAGCTCGTATAATACCTACGGGGGCATATGCATTACATGTGTTAGGTTTATCTACTCAAATACCTATGAATGTAGTTTACCTTACCGATGGTTCGGCACGTAAGATTAAAGTTGGTAATCGTACTATTGTATTTAAGAAAACAAGCCCTAAAAATCTTGCCGTTAAAGGGAAAATAAGCTCTTTGGTAATTCAAGCATTAAAAACAATAGGAAAAGATAAGTATAGTGATGAAGATTTGGAAATAATACTTAGAATATTAAAAAAAGAAGATTTCAAAATATTAGAATCTGATATCGCACTAGCTCCAGAATGGATTCGTAAGATTA
Source organism: Bacteroidota bacterium (assembly GCA_003648395.1). Next base: position 5,985 of record QMPB01000189.1, on the reverse strand, counting down.
TGAAATTGGCATTAACAAAAGCTTCTTAATGGAAAAACTATGAATAACTTTTATAAATTAGATAGTAAAACAAAACTTAGCATATTTGAACAAATATCAGCCAGGGCAGGTTTACCTGTTTATGCTGTTGAAAAAGACTGGTGGGTGGTACAAACTCTACGTCTTGTTTTTCAAATGGATATTGCTCCTCATATTGTTTTTAAAGGAGGAACATCATTAAGCAAAGCTTGGAGTATTATTGATCGTTTTTCAGAAGATATTGATTTGGCTCTGGATAGGTCATTTTTAGGTTTTGAAAAAAATCTTTCTAAAACTCAGGTTGGGAAATTAAGAAAAGCATCATTTAGTTATATTTCTGAAGAATTTTACCCTGCATTGGAGCAATTATTTATTGATAATGGATTTGCGGATGTGCAAATAAAATTGAGGGAGTCTCGAAGTACTGACCAAGATCCTTTAATTATTGAGATATACTATCCTGTTGTTACGCCTCAATCTGAATATATTGAGCCACGTGTATTAGTAGAATTAGGAAGTCGCTCATTAAAAGAGCCAAATACTCAACGAAAAATCACTTCATTGGTTAATGAATATTTTAGAGATAAAGATTTTGCCGATAGCCCAATTAATATAACAACGGTAAATCCTGAACGTACATTATTAGAAAAAGTGTTTCTATTGCATGAAGAATTCCAGAAACCTATTGATAGAGTTAGAATAGACCGAATGAGTCGACACTTATACGATATTGAGAGATTAATGAGAACTGATTTTCTTAATATTGCATTAAGTAATAAGGATTTATATCAAGATATTGTAAGTCATAGGAAGACAATTACAGCCATTAGAGGAATAGACTATTCATTGTATCAACCAAATACAATTAATCCTATACCACCTGATGAGATTATAGAAGCATGGGGTTCTGATTATGCTGATATGTGTGAAACAATGATTTATGGCGAACGGCTGTCATTTGATGAATTGATGAGTAGAATAAATCAATTGAAGAAAAAGATTAATGAAGTGAAATGGTCAATCGATATTTAATTGACGAACTAAAGATATTAAAAGGAGGGAATTCACGGAAGAAAAACTAGAGCAAGCAATTATTGAGCTTATTGCAAATGAGGGAATTCCTCATCTTCATGGCTCAACGATTCATAAGGAGCGTCAAGACCCAGAGGGTTAAAGAGCTTATGGAGCATAAGGTATCGCCCAGGAAAATTGTGTTTATTACCATCGAAAATCCTATTTACAATAATATTAGTCTCGAACAGCTATTCTCGAATGCCCGAGAGGCTACTGGTGATGCTGATAATCTGGAAGATTGGTATGTGATATTTGATGAAATTCAATATTTGAAAGATTGGGATATACATCTAAAATCATTGGTAGAGAGTTATCGTAAAACAAAATTTGTGGTTTCGGGTTCTGTCGCCGCTGCTTTACAATATAAAAGTAAAGAAAGTGGTGCAGGTCGCTTTAGCGATTTTATGTTGCCTCCCATTACATTTTACGAGTTTATAAATATGCAAAATTTAGAGCATCTTGTAAAACCCATAAAGCTACCTTGGGGAGATAATAAGGTTCCATTTTTTTGAAGCTTCAGATATTAAACAATTTAATAAGTATTTTATCGATTATATCAATTTTGGAGGTTATCCAGAGGCCATATTTTCGGAATCAGTACGCGAAAATCCGCAACGATTTATTCGTCATGATGTAGTTGATAAGGTGCTTTTACGTGATTTGCCGAGTCTTTATGGTATCGCTGATGTGCAAGAGTTAAATTCTCTGTTTACAACTATCGCTTATAATTCGGGACAGGAGTTTTCATTAGAAACACTGAGCAGTCAGTCGGGTTCTCCAAAAAATTCAATAAAGAAGTATTTGGAATATTTGGAAGCAGCTTTTTTAATTCGCATTGTGCGGAGGATAGATCAGTCAGGGAAACGATTTAAGCGTGATAATTTCTTTAAAATATATCTTACCAATCCGTCATTGCGCTCAGCTTTATTTTCGCCAATTGATCCCTTAGATGAGCTAATGGGTGCCATGGCCGAAACAGCTATTTTTTCGCAATGGATGCACCGCCAAAATTTTACACCTTATTATGCCCGTTGGAAAAATGGAGAGGTAGATATGGTAGGTATTAGTACGAAAAATTTGAAACCATATTGGGCTTTAGAAATAAAATGGAGCGATAAATATGTAAAAGAGCCGCTAAAATTGAAGAGTTTACTACGATTTTGTAAAGAAAATAGTATAACTCAAGCTTTAGTAACAACAATAAATCACTATGAAGTAAAAGAAGTAAATGGAATACAAATAACTTTTATTCCTAGCTCTACTTATGCTTACACAGTGGGACTAAACACAATAATGATCTAATTATGGTATTTAGTATTATCGCATATCGCGATATGCAATATTTAAATATATGAAACGAACATGACAATTTTTAATCGTAAATTGACCCACAAGGTCATGATTAAAACATTGTTATGTGACTCCATATCACCTAATTAATAAATTTTAAACATATGAAACACCCATGATTAAACACACAAGGGAATGATTATTTTTATCATAAGGTGTTCCATATCACCAAATTAATAAAATTAAACATATGAAAACACAACAAACACAAGTGAAGCCCTAAGACGTGCTGCTTTTGCTTATATAAAGGAGTATTATTGAGAATAATAAGATAGACATAGAGAATTTTATAATTGATTTTTTAGATTTATCTAAAAATAGAATAGAAATTGATAAAGAATATATTATGGATACTGATGCACATACCCAAGTTTTTCTTGAATTAATTACATCTTATAAAAGAGTAATTCAAGAAACGAAAATGAAAGATGAAAAATATAAATGGGAATTAGTAAAAAAGTATAAAGGGAGGCTTAATGTAAATGCTATAGATTGGAAAGAAGAAGTTTATAGTGTTGACTATGCAAACTTACTTTATGCAATGAGTAAAGCCGTATTGAAGGATTTTAGTAAAAACTATCCTGATGAATCGAAGTCTTTATTTGTTGAGTTATTTGACGAAAAAATTGTCGAAATTTAATGACAATGATGTGAAAGCTTATATTGAGTTTTTAAGAGAAATTATTGAGCATTTTGATTTGAAATATGGGGATCCTAGGTTGGTTTTCTCAGTTTATGGAGGAAGGTTAAATTTAACGGTTGGACATCGGTATAGCTGGAATCTTTATAGAAATAATAAGGAAGGTAGTTTTGGAGTGATTTCAACAGAAGTAATAGGCGAAAATAATTCACGTTTTAATGGAAAAGCACCATTGCCTTTTTATAATATTGTTAATACTGGTGAATTTACTGAATTAGAAAAAGAATCTATATTTAAGGCTATTGAGAATGAATTAATTCACGTTAGTAAATCTAGGTTTCGTTCAAAAAGTCAGGATGATTTTGAAAGATATGTTTTTATGAAGAATGACATTAATAAAAAGAAATATATTCTATCAAATATTACGTGGAATAGTAATGATTGGAAGAAACCAAGTAATGATAAAAGTAATCATAAATGGGTACAAAAGGATGGAAACATACCTCATGAAAGTTGGAATTTTGATTTTGATAATTCAAGAAATACAGATGATGAAATATATGGTTATAATCAATGGACTAGACCACCAACAGTTACAGGAAGTAATAATCTGATAATATTCTATTCGGATGGTAAGATAGTGGGATTTTATGGCAAAGTAAAAATTCTAAAAGAAAGTATTACTGTTTCTGAGAATGAAGATTATATAGGCCATGGATTTAAAAAATATTTGCTTGATTCTGATGTATCTTTACAAGATAGAGGGAAAACACTAGTAGAAAAACATAAAAATGCTACTAAGTTTAATTTACGTCCCGATATTGTAGTGAGAAACCAGAAACAATCAAAATGGGTACTTGATACTAAATGGAAAATGATAGATCAAGACAATAGTCGAAAAAACTATGGTATCAGTCAAGCAGATATGTATCAATTATATGTCTATGGCAAAAAATATGAAGATAAGGCTCACTTTCATGAAAATATGGAACAAAACATAATTCCAAAACTCATCCTATTATATCCTTATAGTGAGAAATTCGCAAGACCTTTGGAGCAATTTGAGTATAACAATATGTTGCATTTAAAGGTTTTGCCTGTGCGATTAAATTGCCCCTTAAAAGATACTATTGATGAATTAGAAAAGTTGATTGTGCAATGTTGCGGTTTTCAGAAATAAGCTGATTAAGCTGTTCATTATTAGCTTTGCCATACTTGCATTACAATTTTATTCCAATGCTAAGTAATTTTATTTATTGTAAAATTATAATTGTCTAAAAGTATTAATATTCTAATAAAACACTTATCCATAAGTGTTATTTATAAGAAATAACACTTTCTAATAATTATTTTTTGTATATTTGTATTCTATTAATATTAGCTACTAAATATTGATTATACGTTATGGAATTTTTTATTTAGCTAAAACTTAATTTCAATTATATGAATGAATTAATAAATTACTCAAAAAAGAAGATAGCTAGTGCATCTAATGTGTTTAAGCGTTATTTATTTGAAAGAATTGATACCGATAGACAATTGATAGGAATTAAGGGAGCAAGAGGAAGTGGTAAAACTACACTTTTGCTTCAGTTACTAAAAGATAAAAACAAGTCTGAGGTGCTATACGTAAGTTTAGATAATCTGTATTTTACTAATAATAGTTTGTACGACTTAGCTTCTGCATTTAGTAAGAGAGGTGGCAAATATCTGTATATTGATGAGGTGCATAAATATCCAAATTGGTCTCAAGAAATAAAAAATATATATGATTCCATGGAAGACTTAAAGCTGATATTTACAAGCTCTTCAGCATTAGAGATTAATAAAGGTAAGTATGATTTAAGTAGAAGAGCTGTTATTTTTGATTTGGTAGGTCTGTCGTATAGGGAGTTTTTAGAGTTTAAATATTCAATTAAGCTTCCTGCTGTTTCTTTTGTTGATATAATGAGCAAGCACGAAGATATTGTTGACTTGTATTTGAATAATATTAAGCCATTAAAATATTTTGAGGAGTATTTAGAGATTGGATACTATCCATTTTTTAAAAAGGAAGGAAAGTTTTATCATCAGCAATTAGCTCAAACAATTAATATTGTAATAGAAACTGATTTGCCAGCTATTTATAATGTAGATTATAATACCGTTCTTAAATTAAAGAAAATACTTTTCTTATTAGGAGAGATGGTTCCATATATCCCAAATTTGAAAAAACTAGCACAACAAGTAGGTACAACGCGTGATAGTTTATTAAAATATTTACATCTTTTGCATAATGCTCATATCTTAAAATGGTTGGGTAGAGATTCTTTTGGTATTAATTTTATGAATAAACCAGAGAAGTTATATTTAGATAATACAAATATAGCTTTTGCATTAACTAAAAATGCTGATTTAGGAACATTACGAGAGACTTTTTTCTTAAATCAAGTCTCGGCAGAGAGTAAAGTTACTTATCCCGAGGTCGGTGATTTTATGGTAGATGATGAATATTTAGTTGAAGTAGGAGGTAAGAGTAAAGATTATAAACAAATTGCGGGTATTAATAACTCTTTTATTGCAGCAGATAATATTGAATATGGTAATGGAAATAAAATTCCACTTTGGCTGTTTGGATTTTTGTATTGAGATTTTTTTGCAAAAAGATAAAGTTGATTGCTTTATTCTAAAATGTATTTTATGATTCTAATAGTAACAATAATTTCAGCAAATTATAAATATTTAAACTAAAAGGTGAGTTTGTGACTTGAACCTAATTATCAAGTTTATTTCGCAATAAATTTAACATAAAATTCCATGAGTTATTAATACAATCCATTATTAATCATACCGTCCTATAACCAAAATTACCACTATTGAAGCTTTATAAAAGTGCAAAATAGTGCCAATGAGTGCCATAGACC
>QMPB01000188.1 GCA_003648395.1 Bacteroidota bacterium | reverse complement strand
TGGGCAACCATTTCTTTTTGGAATCTTACCTCATCACCAATTTCTGCAGATGTTTGCGTCACAGCAACCCAGAAATCTTTATGCTCATGGCCTTCTTCATGCTTATGACCTTCAAGGTTTTCGTGAATTAACATATAAGTATATCCACCAGCGTCAATAGTTTCTACTATTGCACCTTGGTAAAATGGCTTAATATTTTCAGAAGCTTCCTGCTCTTGCTTGGGCTCAACTTCTTGCTCAGTTTTATTATTTGCAACTTCGGTACATTGGGTAAATAATACAACAGTAAGTGCAATTAGTAATAGGATTATTCTATTCATTTCAGTCTTCAATTTTAAGTTTTCTGTTTTGGTAAGCTAATATCGATATTGTGGTAATAATTGCAATACTATGATATACCCAATTTGGAATTGGAACTGGATCTCCGGTAGCATAAGAGTGCATTCCTGAGAGATAGAAATTCACTCCAAAGTATGTCATAAGTATTGTGTAATAAGAAATTAAAGAAAATAATGCAAAAAGATAATAAGAGAAAATTCCTTTAAAAAGTCGTAAATGAATTACCAAAGTATAAACAATGATAGCAATATAAGTCCATGTTTCTTTAGGATCCCATCCCCAATATCTTCCCCAAGATTCATTAGCCCAAATTGCACCAAGGAAGTTGCCAATTGTAAGCAGAATGATACCAATTATTAGGGTTATTTCATTAATATAAGTGATATTTTTAATATGAGAATCAAGATGAGTTCGTTTCTTGGAGCGTAGTATGAAAATAATAAGAGTAATAAATCCTAATATGGCGGATACTCCAAAGAAACCATAACTAGCAGTAATAACGGATACATGAATGCTTAACCAATATGACTTAAGCACAGGTACCAGACTAGTTATTTGAGGATTTATTTCTCCCAACCAAGCAGCAAAAATAAATGTTCCAGCCATAATTAGTGATGCGCCAAGAGCTATTGCCGAACGTCTGAAAAATACAACTCCAGCTAGTACTGATGAAAATGCAATGTAAACCATTGTTTCATACGTATTGCTAATGGGGGCATAGCCACCTATATACCATCTTATACCTATGCCAAATGCGTGTACCAAAAATAAGATTAAGACAATAAGATTAATGCCAAAAGTTACCTTAGTATTTACTAGTCGATTATAGAACATAGATATAAGGCTATATATTAATAGGAAAAAGCCCAATAATAAATAAGCAATAAATAGTTTTACAAAAAGAGCACTACCATTATACCATAATTCCACCTCTACTTTTTTCTGAGTTGGAATCACATTTTTCCCCTCTTTATTTTGATAATCTTGGATTATTTTAATAAAAGGAATTGCTTCTGTATACTTTCTGCTATAAATAAGATCCAAAAGTGTTTCTGTATCCCTTGTTAAACTTTCGTTATCCAATTTCATAAACATAGTAGGCATATCTACCCATGTTTCTTTGGCGTCGTTTGGCTTAGGGAATATCTTTAATAGCATACCTCTATACGACATAAATGCCACATTCAGTAGCTCATCAACTTGCAAAAGGTCTCTCTCGTAAGTTCCTCTTCGCGAAGGGTTTAATTGATTTGCTGCATTGGTTTCTTTAGTTAATCTATATTTTCCATCTTCAAAAAAATCTGCGAATGATAAATATTTTTGGGTACTAGGAACACCAAGTAACTTACGCAAGCGAGGTGTTTTTACTTTAATAATATTAACATTCTTCCATATATTTGGTCGTGAGAACATTCCTAAAATCACCTGATTGGCATTCATTCCATTCCATGTACTTTTGCCAGTAAGTTTATTAAGAACTTCTTTGTTTTGCGTGTCTAATGGTTTCATCCTTCCAGTTGGACCCTGCACTATTAATCTTCCAAAGTCGGCTGCAAGCTCTTTAGAATTATCACGATGATCTATAATATAAGCTTCTATATACTCACTATAGTCAGCTTTCTGAGCATAGTTTTCTTGAGCTGCTCCCATTATCATCAATGGCAATAATACTGTAGCTATGGGCATTTTCTTAATCTTACGAATTAAGAATCTTAAACGAGATTTTTTGTCAAATACAGTTAATAAAAGGCCTAAAAATAATAGAGCATAACCTATATATGTAAGCTCTACTCCAGGGTCTTTATTTACCGATAGTATTGTTCCCTTCTCATCAGTATCGTAAGATGACTGAAAAAATTTATAACCTTTATACGTTAATGTATTATTCATATATATATTAGTTCTAAAGCTATCTCCATTTTTCTCAAAAACAATAACATCAGAACTGAATTCAGAAGGCGCTTCACTCCCAGGATATCTTTTAAGTTCAAATTTGTTAAGCTTAATGGAAAATGGGGTTTCAATATGCTGGTTTCCTACAATTACAGAATTTGATTGTTCACCTTGGCGAATATGCATAAGTCCATCAATACCAAAGTTATGAGTTACAAAAGCTCCTATAAGGATTATTATTATTGCAAAGTGAAATATTGGACCTGGGCGTAAAAGCTTAACTTTAGCTTTCACAAGAATAATAACCATATTTATTGCCGAAAGCAAGAATATAATTTGATACCATAAACTTGTGTATACATATTCTCGGGCAAAGTTATTACCATAATCGTTTTCCAAAAATGTACCAATTGCAGCAGCAGCTGCTAGAATGAACAATAGGATATACATTGTTCTATATGAGGAAAATATTTTGTTTATCATCGCTTTATTATATAATTTTTCTTAGTATAAGTATAGCAATTTCCTTGTTTTAAGAAGTTAATTGCAGAGTACAAATGTAACAAAATCCCACCTACAATGCAGGTGGGATTTCATTTTCAATAAAACATCTATCAGTTTTATTATTATAGATATTTATAAGCTTATCATATTGTATAATATATGATTAAAGCATTATTTTGATTACTAATTATTAAAATATGAAGACTCAGAGTCTGATCCTTTAAGAGTTTTTTCAGAAACTAGTCCTCTTTCTTTAGCTTGTTTAATCCATTCTTTTTCTAAAGTTTTCTTAAACTCTAATTTTGCTGCAACTAGTTTCTCCAAAGGAACACCTGCTAATTTTTGAGCATTTTCTTTATTGGAAAAATCTGGCGCCGAAAAATCCATTACATCATGCTTTGCCAAAACAGATACTAACTTCACTCTAGCATTCATTGCATAGTCATTTGCAACAGCTAATAAGCGAAGAGTTTCTTCTGGTGCATGAAAGAATGCAGGATGTGATGCAACTGCATAATCCCATCTCCATTGTCCTTTACGAATATCGTCTCTAATATTTTTTAGCTCCTCATCTGTAGCACCTGCTTCCATTGCTTTAGCAGTTTCGAGGTGAGCTTTAGCTAGGTTATCCATTGTTAGCTCATGAAGTTGATCTTTACGCTCATACTTACGGTAGACTATCGATTTCAACTTTTCCTCACTCTCGCGATGGCATGGCATACACGATCTATCCATTGTGTTTAATGGGTTTTGTAATTGGTGGTCAGAATATTTTACTGAACCTTCTTGAGTATAAGGCATATGACAATCGGCACAAGAAACGCCTTTTTGACCATGAATACCTGATTTGTATAACTCATATCCTGGATGTTGAGTTTTCAATATTGGAGCTTTAGAAATTTTATTTACAAAATCAGTATGTCCAACTTCGTCATAATATTTCTCTGCGCCTTCAGCAGTTAAACCATATTTCCATGGTAATGTTACTACTTTGGCAACTTTTTTCTCGCCATTTTCGTCAGTCCATTCTGTCTTTTTGAAGTAATACTCAACATGACATTGTGCACAAACTAAATTACGTTTCTCTTGATGAGTCGACTCTTCAAATGTTGGTAGCCCTGCTGCTTTTAGTGCACGATTTAAATGCGGAACGTGCATTGCCAGCTCAGCAGTTTTTGGGTTATGACAATTATAACAACCTATTGAATTTACAATCTCAGGTCCATATTTAGCCCATTTGCCAGTAAAGAATTCTAGTTCGCCATCTTCCTCAATCATACGAGGTACATCAGGTGATTTACAAGTCCAACATGCTGTTGGCATTGGCCCTGTTTTTGAATCTACAGGAGCTCCTGTTCTTAATGTGTTTCTATTATCTTGCACAGCATAATAATGTCCTCTTGGAGCATTATAATCCTTTGCAAAACCATATCCCGACCATAGGATTGCAAGTTGAGGCTTATCCTTCAACATATCCTTTAATTCATCACCCTCTTTTGTTTTTATCCATGATCCGTATTGGCGAGGATAATATCTTGCCCAAGATTCATTTTTTGCTCTGTCTTCATGAGCAATTTCTGGCGTTTTGTTTAATTCAACACGTTCTTCTTCTCTTTCGTTGATGCTACTTGCCAAAAAACCCATAGTTACTATAGCCACTATCGAGACTAATAATAACAGTTTGTAATTTATTTTCATATTTTTAAAATTTATTAAGTTTTATTAGTTATTTCCCTATTTATTTTACTTCTTTCACTCCCAAATTATAAGGTGTGGTATTTATTGCTCTAACTTTTCCGTGTGGAACTGACTTATGACATTCCCAACATCTTCTTCCATTTTGCACCTCAGGACTATCATAATTATGATACTGAGCTGCATTAGCTGAAATTTGAGATGCTAAACTCTTATGACAAGAGATACAGTTGTCTTGAACACGCCTAGCTCCATCATCACTTATTTTCATTGCATGATCATAAGTATTCATGGTAAAGGCCTTGGAATGGTTCCACCCATCAATCGTTTTTGCTTTATATTTATTGAAAAATCCATCTCGTGGTAAGTGACAATCAACGCATACAGCTTCTCTTGCATGAGAACTATGCTGCCAAGTTGCGTATTGAGTATTCATCACATGGCAATTAATACACGCCTTGGGATCACTTGACATATAAGAAGGCATTTTTGAAGCATAAACGATGTATCCAAAAAAAGCAATAGCAATAACAAAGCTTGCAATCGATATTTTCTTTAATACATTATTCTTCATATCTTGTTCTTTTTAGTGTAGTATGAGAAATTAAAATCTTACTTTCTATTTTGTTAAAGTAAAATCCTAATTTCATTATTATTGTATCTAATAATTAGATTTAAATCTTATTTGCCATTAATAAATGTAGGCTTAACAACTAGCATTAACCATGCTGACCAGTTAGAAGCTCCCATTGCAGGCTTTGCAATTGGGTTCACACTATAATCTGATTGCAACATTCTTAAACTTGCAGAATCAAACATACCAGATACACCAGCTTTTATAATAACACCCTTTGAGTGCTTATAACCTACATATGTGTCTAATTCCATTCCTAAGCCCGATGACATTGCTGTAATATCACCAGTATTAAATGTAGTTTCTTGATCAAGAATTTCTGCTGCCGACATAAAATAATGAAATGCTGCACCTGCAATAAACTTATTTTTTGAATAGTCAACCTTAGCATATATATCCTGAAGTCCAACACTGTTTCCATGGTTTCCTACATAAAAGTAATCCATCCAACCATTGAATTTATGGTTTGTTCCGTAAAGTGGAGCAAACGCATGGTTTTTCTTACCATAATCTGCAGTAGTATCGGTTTGACTATTACCAGATAAGTATTCATAACCTAAGCCAAGTTTTATATTATCACTTAACTTATATGAAATATCTAAGCCAATATTCATAGCTGAATAGCCTTTATGGAAATCCTCCTTATTCTCAGTATATGTTCCTTTATCCTTACCCATTTGGTAATAAAAATTGAACCCAATAACAAAACCTGAAGTTTTGAATACAGAACGTTGTCCTATAATTTGTGAATAGGTAGTCATTGCACCTGGATTAGCATTATTTAATACCACATCATCCACTCCGTTATTCAATGCCAATATACTTAATGTATATGCATCAGAGAATTTCTTATTGAACCATAAGAATTGCATTGATTTATAAGTTTTTGGGAAATTGAAACTGCGAGTCTGTACTTGATTAACAGCAATTCCAAGATGAATCTTAAACCCATCCTCATACTTAAATAAAGCTAGGTCGTGCGAGCGTGCCTGCTGTGCCCAGTTTACACCTCCCAAAATACGCTGGTCGTCGTAAGCAAGTTCCATACGCCCTGCCTTTACTGATAATTTCTCTGACAGCATAAGCTCTGCCCATGCTTGATGAATAGTTGTCGTTGCTCCATCTGTTTGAGCTAACTGAGCAGTTCGTCCCCATATTCTAACATCCTGAATTTGTAAACCAACTTTCCATTTCTCTTGTTTAAAATCAAGTCCCAAACGTGTACGTTGAGAAGTAAAAAGGTTAAACATCTGATCTTGCTCTGTTTGAAGACTCTTGTTTCCGTGGTCAAATTCAACTCTTGGTCTGAATTCACCATACAAACTAAACTGAGCATAACTAGTTGCTGAGATTAGCAGGACTGCAAAAAGGGTAAAAATTTTATTCATAATTCTGTTTTTAGTATATATATTTGTATTTATTTAATTTTTCACGAGTCTATAAAATCTTGTTTAAAGTATATTATACCTTAATGTATTATATTAGTTTGCTATCTTGTTAATTTCAAATGTAATCATAATTAAAAAGTTCTTTGTAATATTGTTTTGTTAATTATTTGGCTAGTGTTATTAATATAACGGTGTCAAAAGTAAAGCTTTTTCTATAGCACGTAATTTTTTTTTTAGAAGACCTATTTTTTTCTATTGCAAAATTTGAATTTTTAATGTGCTTATAACTCAAACAAAATTAGGGAGTTATAATTTATTTTCTTTTGTTCCTATTATTTAATTGGGAAATACTAAAAGTGATATTTAACACCTATGTCTTAATTATTTAAATAGTGCACTTTAAATTTAGTGTAAAATATAAAATTTTACAAATATTAGATGAATATTAAAATAAGTTTATTATTTTGTATAACAACCTAATTTTAGGAATTTTAAACATTTTATTAATAACAAATAAGTATACATTTGCAGCCGCAAAAAATTACACTTTTCAGTAAGAAAATATAGAAAATAAGATAATGAAACTAAACATGCAAAAATTCAAATGGGTTGAAAAAACTCAGATGAATGTAAAGGACGATATTTTTTCAGGGCTAACAGTTGCTTTAGCATTAGTGCCAGAGGCAATAGCCTTTGCTTTTATTGTTGGTATTTCTCCAATCATTGGTCTCTACGGAGCTTTTATAATGGCTTTGATTACAGCTATTATTGGTGGTCGCCCAGGAATGATTTCTGGCGCTACAGGTGCTATGGCTGTTGTTATGGTAGGACTTGTTACCGAAGGTAGTCAGTATGCTGAAACTCTAGGATATTCTGGTCCCGAAATAGGCTTGCAGTTCCTTTTTGTTACTCTTTTATTCACTGGGCTTTTCCAGATTCTTGCTGGAGTTTTTAAGCTAGGTAAATATGTACGAATGATTCCACACCCTGTAATGATGGGCTTTGTAAATGGTCTTGCAATTGTAATTATGCTCTCTCAATTGGGAATGTTTAAAGTAGATGGCGAATGGATGCAAGGAACATCGCTTTATGTGATGATAGGATTAGTAGTTGCTACAATGATATTGATGGTTACTATTCCAAAAATTTCAACGAAAATACCTGCTACACTTATAGCTATTCTATTGGTTACAGGAGTAGTAATCTTCTTTGATATTGATACTCAAACAGTACGTAGTTTTGTAGCCTCTGGAAGCGCTGATGGTAATGGTAGCTTGGCTGCCGGACTGCCATC
>QMPB01000187.1 GCA_003648395.1 Bacteroidota bacterium | reverse complement strand
TGGTTATCCATCATTCGGCGAAATTTTTCGTAAGCATTCATATTATTATTTTAATGAATTATTTTGAGGCTATAAATATATAAAAAATTATTCTTCAATTAACAGAATTAAAAACAAATTCCAATAACTAATACATCATCTATCTGTTCGTGAACACCCCTCCACTCCAGAAATCGTTTATCAAGTTTCTTCAAAGCTTGTTCAGGCTTATTATATGGTAGCTCTAATAGTACGTTTTTAAACCGTTTTGACATAAACTTTTTACCTTTTTCACCACCAAACTGATCAATATACCCATCAGTAGAAATATAAATTACATCTCCTTTTTCAAGTTGTAGAGTCTTAGTTGTAAAATTCATGTGCATTCTCTCGGAGACTCCAATTGGCATTCTATCTGCTTTCACTTCAAACATTCTATCTGAAAAAACAGTAAACCCAAAATCAAAAGTCAAATCTTCTTTCTTAAATGGTTTTGCTTTTACAACATATAAAGGATTATATGCTCCTGCAAAATGCACAATTCTCTCTTCAGGCTCAATGGACAATAATGCAATATCAAGTCCATCTTTAGTCATCATTTCACCACTTTGTTTCAAGTCATTAACTATGTCATGGCGCATATTATCAAGAATTAGTGCAGGGTCAACTATTTGGTTTTCCTTAACAACCTTATTTAATGAACTAATACTAATCATACTCATAAATGCTCCAGGAACACCATGCCCAGTGCAGTCTGCAGCAGTAACAATCAGCCGTTCATTATGAAATGTATTCCAATGAAAATCACCACTTACAATATCTTTAGGTTTATAAAAAATAAATGAAGAATGAAGAAGTTGATCCATAGTTTTTTTAGGAGGCATAATTGCTCTTTGAATTCTTCGAGCATAATTAATACTATCTGTAATATCTTTATTTTTCTTAGCCAATAGAGAGTTCTTCTGACGAACTTCAACTGTTCGTTCCTCAACTTTTCTTTCTAAGATTGCTTTTTCTTGCAATAATTGTTTCTCTCTAACTTTAACAAATGTAACTACACCTATCACAATAATAATAAACACAAATCCATAAAACCAAAATGTTTGATAAAATGGAGGTTCAATAGTAAAGCTATATCTCTGAGGTTCTTTGTTCCAAACACCAGAATTATTTTTAGCAATCACTTCAAAAGTATATGAACCAGGCAATAATGAAGGAAAATTAGAATATGTCTGCTTTGTAATTGGTTGCCACTCAGATTCTGCGCCTAACAATCTAACTTTATACTCAACCTTATTAGCGTCCGTGATGCAAATAGCCTTATAATCAATAAGTATTGATTTATCTTTATAATTTAAACTAATATTACTGATTAGAGGTCTATCTTCAAGATTAATTCTCAACCTTGTAATTTTAGTAATTGGAGGTAATTCATTAACTTTTAATAAATCTGGAAATACATTAGTCATACCAACAGCAGTACCTACCCACATATTACCATCATTATCTTTATACATTGCTCCAGGCTTTACTTCTATACCAATAAAGCCATCCTTTTGTTGGAATGATTGTATTTCATTAGTTTTGGGGTTTACAATATTAAGCCCCATATTTGTACCAATAAATATATCACCTTTATCATCTGCGGCAATAGCAGTAATTAAATTAGACAATAATCCATCATTAATACTTATATGTTGATTTATCTTTGAATTTCTAATTTCATAAAGCCCCATACCTTCAGTACCTACCCATAATGATTTTTCATCCCCAAAAATACTAATTGGTGTAAAATCTAATCCAATATCATAGGGAATAATCTTTTCACCATCTATCTTAGTTAGTCCTTTTCCTCTATGTCCTACCCAAACGATTCCATTTTTATCACAATAAATTGCAGAAATATCATTGTTTTGAAGATTATTACCTTGAGTCAGAAGAGCAACCTGATCATTTTCTGGCTCATAATATACCAATCCACTTAATGTACCTACCCAAAGATGACCATCTCTATCAAATTCTAGAGCTGTAATATTTGCAATACCATTCGCAGCACCTGCAATAGTCATATTAAGCCGATATGGATAAACTATTTTATTCTTACCTATATCAAAATAAACAACTCCTCCTCCAATTGTACCAATCCACTGATTCCCAAATTTATCTTTCTTAATAAACCTAATATCATTTGACAAAAAATCTATACCATCTTTAAAATATCCTGTAGTATTAAAAGACTTATCCTCATTATATTCAATATGAAAAAGTCCATTATTAGACCCAATCCAATAATCTGACCCTACTCCTCTAGAAATTGCATATACTTGCAATGAATTATCAGACACAAACTTTATATAATTAATAAATGCAAAGCCTTTAAAAATTAATAAGCCTTTTGAATAAGTTCCAATAATAATATTTCCTTCAACATCTTCATTTATGCTGTTAATTTTAAGATCTGACAAACCATTGCTTTCATTAAAACTAATAATCTTACCATCATTAAAATATGACATTCCTCCTCCAAATGTGCCCACCCATACAGCACCACTTCTTGAACTAAAAATCTCACTAATCCAATTATTAGCTAAGCCATCTCTTTTATCGTAAATTTTTGGCTTTGCATTAATATTAGAATAGTAATATAAGCCCCCATTAAAGGTACCAACCCAAACACCCATATTCTCATCTTCAACAACTGTAATTACACTAAAATACTGAGGCCAATTATGGAATTTATCATTAACAAACTCATACTTATTTGTTGAATTATTGAAGTATTTAACTCCATACCTTGTAACAAATAACAAACCAAGACTTTTAGTTTTAGAAATAGATAATATAGTATTTCCTAAGCCTTCCTTTACTCCTATTCGTGTAATTATCTTTTCTTCATTTGCATAAGGATTTTCAACACGGTATACTCCGCTAGCACTTGTAGATATCCAAATTGCGTGATTCTCATCTTCAACAATGCTAGTAATATCACCAGATACACTATCTAAAGCTAATATTTCAAACTTATTGTTTTTATATATACTTAGTCCACCAGAGTAATGACCAATCCATATAGCACCGGTAGTGTCTTCATAAAGAGCATTTACTGTAAATGGAGCTATTCCATCGTCAATATTATAGTTCCTAAATGTTTTACCATCAAAACGAGATAGACCACTTGCTGTCCCAACCCATATATAACCATCAGCAGATTGGATAGTACATTTAACTTTCGAATGTCCTAAACCTTCTTTAACACCATAATTATCAAAATAATAGTTTTGAGATTGAACTGAAATAAAACTTAATAAACTAATAAAAACTAAAAGGAGGGAATAACTAAAATTATGTAAATATTTTTTCATACAATTTTGATAATTAATTAACACTTAATTAAACAAAAAAAGAGAAAGCCAATGACTTTCTCTTTCAATTATTAACATAAAATTATTTTCTCATAAAGAAGAATGTTCCGTTTTCATCAGGAAGACCATCAATTTTTCCAAACTGAGGCTCTTGTTGCTTGTTTTTTGCAACAGCAGACTTAACTTTCTTCACAATACTTCCAATGGGAATACAACTATTAGGATTATGAATTAACGTATTTGCAAAAGTTTTAGTAAACTGAGAATTATCTGAAGCTAGCTCATAACCAGCTGAAGAAAAAACCTGTGAAGACTTAAATTTTGTTGCCTTCCAATCACTACAATCTCTTACATCATCGTCACCACCACGCATTGCCTGATAAAACGAAGGGCCAGACTCACAAGCATCAGTAATAACTAAAGTGTGAGTAATGGTTGATGAGTAAGACTGCATTGCAGCTTTAAGAGCTGTAATATTAAAATATGTAAATTCATCATCAGTTTTTCCATCAACAGGAATCCAATAACCTGAATTATTCAAATATTTTCCATGACCAGCATACCAAACTACAATAGATGAAACATGATTTTTTACAACCATATCTCTCAATTCTATTGAAAAGAATTTCTGCATTTGCTGCTTTGTCATATTACGTTTAGTGATAATATTATTAATAACGTATTTAGAAAGAGCAGATTTCATCAAAGAAATATCCTTAGTAGGACCATTAAGTGTAGCAAAAGTTTTATAATCAGAATTCTCAATAAACACTACCCATGTTTTACCCATTGGATTATTAGCAGCAATTTGAGCACCTTCTCTATTCAAAATAAATTCCTTGGTTGTTGTATTACCAAAAATATCAGTAGCTATTAAAGTAACTTTACTCTTATTAGCAATACTAATAGTTGCTGCAAATGATGGGTTAATAGTTGTTGGAATATAACTTGCAATAACACTATCAATAGTAATGCTTGCAATTTTACTTGCATCAATAATTGTTCCTTCTATATATAATGAAGGTGATTCAGACTCTAGATATATTTGTCCATCATCAGATGCATAAGGTGTTACTAAACTAATTTCTGGAGGATCAACTTCTGTTCTTTGTATGCCATATTTATCAGTTCTAACATTATCATATATGTCAGATGCAACAAATGTAATTTCACTTTTTTCTTTAACTATTACATCAGTAAAAAATTCATGTTTCTTAGAAGTAGAATCAAACGCAACTTCAACACCATTTATTTTTAAACTCTTAATTTCACTTTCATCATCAACTCTACCAGAAATAGTTTGTATTTCAATTCCTTTAATAATCTGAATCTTTTTATTCACAATACTTGGTTCTGTAATAACAATAACTGGTTTATTATCCTCACGTTTCAATTCAAAAAGCCTAACATGAGCAGCACCTAACATTGTTATTGCTGCTTCATCAGTAAGCCCTAGTTTATCGAGTTTTTCATAATCATCAATTGCTTTATCAAAATTATGGATTGATTCGTATGAAGAAGCTCTCTTAAAATAAGCCTGATAATATTTAGGGTCTTTATCAATTATTCTTGTAAAATCATTAATTGCATTATTATTTTGTTGAAAATCATAATAAATTTCTCCTCTTTTATACAATACATCATTTACATAATCTTCGTTGGGATAGAGAACAATTATTTGAGATAAATCGTTAATTGCACTCATATAATCCATCTTCTTATGATATGCAAATGCTCTAATCCAATATGCATCTTTTGATCTTTGATCTTGACGAAGTGCACTATTTGCAGCATTTACAGCTTGGTCATACATACCTTGTTGATAATATGCATTTGCAATACCTATAAAAGCTGTAATTTCATTAGGCTCTTTATTAATAGCCAATTGATAAATATCTTGAGCTGATTTATATTCTTTTTTTGCGAATAACATTTCAGCTTTATCTAAATATGTTCCATATGTTCTTTTAACATCAACAGCCTTATTTGCAGTTTCTAGAGCTTCATCATATCTATTGATATAGTATAGGGAACGTATCTTCACATGATAAGCAGACAACATTTTTTTATCAAGAGCCAATGATTTATCAGCATATTTTATTGCATCTTCATAACTCTTCATATCCAAAGCAATTCTAGATGCTTCATAGGTGTAATCTTCTTCCTTAGGTTCTAGAATGCTAGCCCTTACATAATCATTAAATGCTTCTTGAGCTTTATTCAATTTAACATAACACTTTGCCCTAGCAACATATGATTTCATATAATTAGGGTTAATATCAAGTGATTTTGTGTAATTATCAACAGCATCTTGATATTTTTCACTTTCCATAAACACTACTCCTGTTTTATAGAATTTCTTTGCACTCTGAGCAGAAGATATCATTACAAATAACAGTACTGAGAGGGTTATTAAACTAAACTTTTTCATAATTAAAATTTTAGTGTGATTATTTTTATATTTTTTTTGAACACTAATTTTTTCATTTGCCTTAATATTCCTGACAAAGATACAACAATTGTATTGATAAAACAAGGATAACTTTTATTATTTAACTAACAAAAATCAAAATATGTGTAATACCTATATACATATATACAATCTTATATATCTATTCTATTATTGTTCCTACATTTTTTCCTTCTACAACCTTTTGAAGCTCACCTTTTTTATTCATATCAAATACATAAATTGGAAGGTTATTTTCCTCACACAAAGTAAAGGCTGTTAAATCCATAATAGCAAGTTTTTTCTCATAAGCAGTTCTATACGATAAACTTGAATACTTAACTGCATCAGAGTATTTTTCTGGATCTTTATCATAAACGCCATCTACTCTAGTCCCTTTTAGAATAACATCTGCCTCTATTTCAATAGCTCGTAATGCACTAGCAGTATCTGTTGTAAAAAATGGATTCCCAGTCCCCCCACTAATAATAACAATTTTACCTTCTTTCATATAATCATTAGCCCTTTTTCTGCTCATTCGTTCTGATATCGGATCTATCTCAAGACCTCCAAGAAGCTTTGTTGATATCCCCTCTTTTTCGATAGCACCTTGCAAAGCCATTGAATTAATTACTGTAGCCAACATTCCCATATAATCTCCTTGCACTCTATCAAATCCTTGACTAGCACCACTAATTCCTCTAAAAATATTTCCCCCACCTATCACAACAGAAATCTCAACACCGGTGTCGTATGCAGCTTTAATCTCTTTGGCATATTCTTCTAATCGCTTAGGGTCGACTCCGTACTGCTGAGAACCCATCAGAGCTTCTCCACTTAGTTTTAGTAATATTCTTTTAAATCTCATATATTTATCTTTTAATTAGTTCTTTCTACATTTAAAACACTACTTTCAATTATTCTATATAAATAATTAATTTATCAACAATCATAACTTATTGTATACCCATAACTTATTGTATATCAATGCGTATAAAATACATGAAATATACACTTCAAAAGTAATATATATTTGTATTATTAAGAATGAAAGTTATTAAGATTAATATAAACAATTAGGAATATTGTTTAAAGTAAAGACAAGCTATAAATCTAACATCTCTTTATTTTCTAGGACCCAACAGATTAATTTGAGAAACTATTAGAAAAGTTTTTTTATGAAAGAATAGATTCTTTATTCATTCTTCTTCGGCTTCTGATTCCCCATATTGCAGTCCAAGGATAAATAAATATAGCAGTAGGAAGTATTGATAATAAAGGTTCTGGTGTTCCTTTTAAGTTATGTATTATAAGTAGTAGTAGTATGGATGATGTAGAAGGTATAATACTTGAAAGAGTAATCGCTAAGTATACATTATTAATTTCCGTAGCAAATTTCTCACTGAAACGCATTACTGCACCTCCGAAAAATATTGTAAACAAACCTTGTTTTATTGCAGCTGTAGTAGAACCAATAACATCTGGAAAACCATTGAGATTTGCAGTCTCATAATAATTCACACCGAAAACCATCAATCCCATGACAAGACTACCAATTAAGCCCATTCTAAAATCAATATATTTGCTCGCCCAACTAATTGCACTCATAAATAAAAAATTTTATTACTTAAGCAAAAAAAAACCGTCCTAATCATTAACTGAAAAAGACGGTTTTAATATTATTAAACAAATATTATAGAGCTAATCTATAAAATTTAGTAACAGTTAAGTCTTTATCTGCATTTTTAAGATACTGTTCAACAGAAATCTTATTATCACGAACAAATTTTTGAGCTAATAAAGTATTGTCTTTATAGAATTTACCTAATTTGCCCATAGCAATTCTCTCAAGCATAGCCTCTGGCTTACCTTCTCTTCTTGCTTGATCCATTCCGATTTCAATTTCTTTCTTCACAGTCTCTGCATCAATACCATCCTTATCTAAAGCGATTGGAGCCATTGCTGCAATTTGCATA
>QMPB01000186.1 GCA_003648395.1 Bacteroidota bacterium | reverse complement strand
TAAAGCGCAGTATACTAAGGTATATGAGCATTTACAAAAAGTAGCATAACGCAGAAATTGGGCTTTTTAGACAGTCTGACGGGTTTCACCCGTGGCAATAAAAATATCAGCCCGACAGCAATGACGAAAATAGATTACACCTTAATAATTATAGCCATTAATTTCAAAATCTATTCGATTAAACTATTCTCAAATGACTACACTATTATTATTACTTTTGATAATATATTAATCAAATTAATTAATGAAGCAAATACTCCTTAACTACCTACCCCCTGCTGACGTATATACTCCTTCAGCTTCATTGTCAATCCTTAAGAGCTTCATGCTTGAAAATAACTTTGAAACCGAAATAAAATATTGGAATTTTCTATTTAATCCTATACTACCCTTTGGAGAAAGTGAAGAAACTAATGAAGTGATTTTTCCTTTTATTTCTCTAATTAATGATATGTATAATAATGAAATAGGAAATAGTAGAGTACTAGAATTATATGAATTATTAATTGATAAGAGTAAACCAGTTGAAGAACTGCAGCTGCAACTATCTGTAATTAAAGAAAATATAAATTCCATAATAGAAACAGAACTTCAGAAACTTGATTTCAACAATATTCTTCTTATTGGTTTCACATCAAAATTTCATCAATGGATACCAGCAGTAGTAGTGTCAAAAGCCATAAAAGAGATTGCTCCTAATGCTAAAATTATTATCGGTGGATTTGGCAGCAAAGAAGCAGCTATGGAAGTTATGAAAATGAATCCATATTTCGATTTTGCTACTTGGGGCGA
Source organism: Bacteroidota bacterium (assembly GCA_003648395.1). Next base: position 6,983 of record QMPB01000186.1, on the reverse strand, counting down.
GGGCGAATATCCTCTATTGGAGCTGTCTAAACATCTTAATAACGAAACTTTTGATTATAATTCTGTAGCGAGATTGGTATATAGAGAACAAAGTCAAATTAATATCTCTACTACCAATAGAAGTAGCTATATAGACTTTCACAATTACCCATTTCCTAAATTTGATGATTACTTTATAAATTATCCTGAGCCTGATAAAAAATATAAGATTGTAATTCCTATTAATTCTAGTCGGGCTTGCTCATGGAACAAATGTAAATTTTGTGATTATAATAGTGGTTACAAATTTAGAGTAAGAAGCCCTGAAAACATTGTTCAAGAGATTGAATATATTGCAAGAAATTACAAAAGTGTATGCTTCTCTTTTGTAGATAATGACATTTTCATAAATGCATCTCATTTTGAGAGATTATTGGATTTAATGATTGCCTCAAAACTGAAAAATAATTACGATTATGAGTTTTGGGCTGAGATGATTCCCAATGAGGATCTTAGTGCAGAATTGATTAAGAAAATGCAAACAGCAGGTTTTACACAGATTTTTATTGGATATGATGGAGTTTCTGATTCCCTATTGAGCAAGATGCAGAAAAGCAATAACTTTTCTAATAATATATTCTTCGTAAAATTTGCTCAGAAATATGAGATTGACCCATTGGTAAATATTATTATTGGGTTAATAGATGAAACAGAGAGTGATATTCAAGAGGGGATGGATAACTTACATTTTCTGCGATTCTTTTACAATAAAGGAGAAGATTCGCTCTATCACGACTATGTTACTTTAGTTATTTCTAGAATGAGCAAGTATTATTCTATGATTTCCGAAGATGAAAAAGAAAAATATAACATTAACAATATAACCTATTTATTACCAACACAATTTTCAAATCACAAAGACAGATTCAACCTTTTTAGCTGGAATAAAAACAAGATTACAAACCATAATAAATGGGAAGAAATGCAAGAAAAAGATAAATCTTATTCTGAAAATACATACACATACAAGCTTATTAAAAACAACAGAAATATTACTTATAAAGAGTATTTAAATAATAAGGAGGTTGCTAATTTTGATTTTACGAATGAGCTGTACTGGAATATCCTAAAACTTGCTAATAATAAAGTGATTAAAATTGACGAACTTTATTCTCAACTCATAAACCTTCATACTACAATTACTCATCAAGAGCTAAGGGCAGCATTATTAAAGTTAAAGTCAATGCATATTATTTATTGTGATAAAGAGTTTTCTAATATTATTGGGGTAGTTGATGCGACTTAAAATTCTAATCCAAAAGTAAGAAAAGTACCTCCTATATTATATGAATACTTCGTTAAACTTTTCTTTCTTAAACTTTTACTTCAATAACTTCCTTCAAACAAGTAGAATAGCGTTGCGAGAGGTTTTCTTGTTTCATTTTCCACGTTACTTTTTTATCCATAGAACCCAATTTCAACAAATGTCTACCATAAGTCATATTGATATTATCCATTACTTTCATCAATTCATTATGGGCTTTGTTCGATTCTTCAAAAAGGTTTAATTGCTTTGGTATTTCCGGTGTTAAATCATTGACAATAACACCTGCCTTTTTATACTTATAGCCTTCTTTATAAATCAATTCTAAACCCTTAATGGCATACTTTACAATATCAATACTAGAATGGGTTGAGAAAGGAAGTTTCACCACTATACTTTTATAATACTGTGGCTCTAATTTTTTAAAACCACTTGTATGTATAAATACCATTAACGAATTGCAATGTGTACGCTGCTTGCGTAGTTTTTCTGAACACGAAAAAGCAAAGGTTGATACTCTTTCTTTTAAATCTTCAAACTTTGTATATGTTTTATCGAAAGAACGTGTTGTGGCTATACTTTTCTTTCGTTGAATTTGTTCTATATCCAAAACAGATTCGCCCATAAGTTCTTTTTTTAAACGTAAGCCTATAACAGACATATGTTTTTTAACCCAATAATCAGATAACTGTGTAAATTGATATGCTGTTTTTATATTTATAGATTGTAAGCGTTTAGCATGTCGCCTGCCTATCCCCCAAACATCTTCTATTTTAGTCCATTTTAGAGCTTTAATTCTCTTTTCGTCAGTATCTATTACATAAGAGCTTTGGGTTTTCTCAGGGTATTTCTTTGCAATCTTATTGGCAACTTTAGCTAATGCCTTAGTTGGTGCAATACCTACACCCGTTGGTAGTCCTGTTGATTTAAGAACTGTTTTTCTTATTTGAATACCATATTTGGTTAAATCAAAATTTTCAAAACCTGTAAGCTTCAAGAAAGCTTCATCAATACTATAAACTTCTACATCTGGCGAGAACGTGCGTAAAATAGTCATCATTCTATTACTCATATCGCCATATAAAGCATAGTTAGATGAAAATACTTTCATTTTGTGTTTGAGAATAATATCTTTTGATTTAAAATAAGGTAAACCCATAGGAACACCAAGAGCCTTTGCCTCATTGCTGCGTGCAATAATAACCCCATCATTATTTGATAATATAACAATAGGCACATTTCGCAAATCAGGTCTAAAAACCCGTTCGCAAGATGCGTAAAAATTATTTCCATCAACTAAGGCAAACATTTTAAAACGATTTTATTACGTGAATTAAAATACCCCAAATCAAAAAATCAGTATCCTCTGTTACTTTTATAGGCTCAAAGTCTTCATTCTCTGGCATTAATAAGCAATAGTCTTTCTCCAGCCTTATTCTTTTAAGAGTAAATTCTCCTTCAATAAAACAAACTGCAATTTTACCATCTGCTGGTTCTAAGCTCTTATCTATTATTAATAAATCGCCATCATTTATTCCTGCATTTTTCATCGATTCACCTTTAACTCTACCGTAAAAAGTAGAAACTGGGTGCTTAACCAATTCCTTATTCAGATCTATAGATAAGTCTAAGAAATCTGATGCAGGAGAAGGAAAACCTGCTTTTATACCTTCATCCACCAACGGTATCTCCAAAGATGTTTCAGTATTTACCGAATACAAATCCAAATTAGTTGATTTATGTAGCTTTCTTAGTTTCATTTTATCCATGTAGCAATTTTACTACTTTTTTTCATTCTAAAAATATAGATTATTAATTTTCTTCAAACCCTAAAATAATATAAAACAGTCATGATTGATTATTAAACACAGAAGGGAATAATTAAAATATTCTCCCCCACTACTGAGAGACAAGGTGATCCAGACCTGTTACAAGATATTGATTACTATCTAGATTAGTTTGGCTTATAGAATAATAATACATTCTCATACCATAGATATAAAAAAAACTGCCACCCAAATTAATGAATGGCAGTTTCAATATATTATTTAGAAAAATATTATTTTTTCTTTTTATTTCTTGTTGCTAATTTTAATGCTTCTTGTTTTTTCAAAGTATCATAAGTAACAGGACTTGCAACAAATACTGAAGAGTAAGTACCTACTATTACACCTATTAATAATGAGAAGGCAAATCCACGAATTACTTCACCACCAAATAAGAATATTGTAAGAAGTACGACGATGGTAGTACCTGATGTATTGATAGTACGAGATAATGTACTATTCAATGCAGCATTCATATTATCTTTAAGGCTACGCTTAGTGTATATTCCTGAATACTCACGAATACGGTCAAAGATAATAACCGAGTCATTAATAGAATAACCGATGATAGTAAGAATTGCAGCAATAAATACTTGGTCTACTTCCATATCGAAAGGAAGAATACCTGAGAACATTGAGTACATAGAAATCACAATTAAAGCATCGTGAACTAAGGCAGCAAGACCACCAAGACCATATTGCCACTTACGGAAACGTAATACAATATATAAGAAGATAATAATGAAAGCAAAGAATAATGCACCATAAGCTTCAATTACCAAGTCATCAGAGATAGTTGGGTCAACTTTCTGTGAGCTCATCATACCTCTGTCTTTCTCCAAATTAGATGAAGAATACTCTTCATAAGTAATTGAATTCTTAAAAGTAGATTTAACACCTTCAAACACAGCCATATCAACTATAGAATCAGTTTTTACATCTTTCTCTTCAATAAGATATTTAGTAGTAATTTTTACTTGAGAGTTAGGTCCAAAAGTTTTAACCTCTGGACGCAAAGGTTTACCATTAGCATCCAAGAAGTGAGTTTTTAAATCATCAGCAAGTTTCACAGTATTTACAGGTTGATCGAAACGAACTACATAAGTACGACCTCCAGAAAAATCAACACCGTAATTAAATCCTTTAAAAGTTAAACTAACAAGTCCAATAGCAATTACAATACCTGATATAATATAAGCTTTCTTTCTAAAACCAACAAAATCAAAGTTTGCTTTAGCCATAAAGTTTTCAGTTAACTTAGTTGAGAAAGCTACATTCTTGTTATGGTCAAGTAACCAAGAGAATATTAGACGTGAAATAAATATTGCTGAGAATAAAGAAGTAATGATACCTATAATAAGAGTAGTAGCAAAACCTTGAACAGGTCCCGAACCAAATACAAACAGTACAATACCTGTTAATAGAGTAGTAACGTTACCATCAATAATGGCAGAATATGCATTCTTATAACCATCGCTAATGGCAAGGCGAATACCTTTACCTGCACGAACCTCTTCTTTAATACGTTCAAAAATAATTACGTTAGCATCCACTGCCATACCAAGTGTCAGTACAATACCTGCAATACCAGGTAGAGTAAGCACTGCTTGAAGTGAAGCAAGTACACCAAACAAGAAGAACATATTTGCAACTAGAGCAATATCGGCAATAATACCAGCTTTGCTATAGAAAAAAATCATATAAATAAGTACAAGTACAAAGGCAGAAATAAAAGAAATGAAACCTGCATTTACAGCTTCTTTACCAAGAGAAGGACCTACAATAGCTTCTTCAATAATACGAGCAGGAACAGGAAGTTTACCACTCTTAAGCACGTTTGCAAGGTCTTCAGCCTCTTCTAAAGTGAAGTTACCAGTAATTTGTGAACGACCACCAGAAATTTCAGATTGAACAGTTGGTGCAGAATACACATAATTATCAAGTACAATAGCAATTGACTTTTTAAGATTGTCGTGAGTAAGGTTTTTCCAAATATGTGCTCCTTCAGAGTTCATACTCATATTTACTTCAACTCTACCAGTTTGATTATAATCACGACGAGCATCAGTAATAACTTCACCATCAAGAGGTGGTTCGCTAGACTTAACTTGAATAATAAATAATTCTAAAGCATTAACTTGAGCTCCATTACGAGTCATGTATTTTGGAGGTTTAACACCCCAATACAATTTCATATCGCGAGGGAAAAGCATTTTTACTTGTGGCAAGTGAAGCATAGAGTTCACCATAGCAGTATCTCTTACAAGAGCTGTTCCCATTACTGCACCGTTACCAGGATACCATTGTCCATCTTTTCCTTGAGAGAAATTAGGCATAAAATATTTAAACAAACGCTTTGCACCTTCATTTGCAAGTTTTGTATCTTCTGTTTTTTCATCAACATCAAGTTCAGAACCTTCAGTTGAATCTGCAGCAGTTAATTCAGTATCGTCAGCAGAACTAGTAAGAGCAACTTCGTCAGTAGCTTCAGTTGAAGCTTCAACCTCTTTTTCTTCTGATTTAGCATCTCCTTTATTATTAGAATAATATCTTGCGGTAACCTCATCAGCTTTTGTTAAAGCTTTAAATATCTTAGGGTCATTGAAATTATATGTTTCCCAAAATTCAAGGCGGGCAGTAGATTGTAATATCTTACGAACACGACGAGGATCTTTTACACCGGGTAATTCAACTAAAATACGACCATTTTGCATTTTTTGGATTCGTGGTTGAGCCACACCAAACTGGTCAATACGCTTACTTAATATATCATAAGTATTTCCAATGGCTGCTTTAGCTTGATTATGAAGTACTTTTAAAACTTCGTCATCAGTTGAATTAGGAGCAATTAAGTCTTTTAGTTCAACAGTAGCAAAAATTGAAGCCAAGTGAATACCTGGGTTATCTTTTTGCCATGCTTGATAGAATAGAGTAATAAAGTCATCTTGAGAGTTGTGCTGTGCAATAAGAGCATCTTTAATTGCTGTTTTGAAATGAGGTTCACTTTTATTGCTTCCTGCCATGGCTACAATTACATCCTCTACAGATACCTCTAGGGTAACATTCATACCCCCTTTTAAGTCAAGACCTAAGTTAATCTCTCTTGCTTTACATTCCTTATAAGTATATCCGAAGAACCCTAATGAATACACTTCTTCGTTAGCCATTGAATCAAGATAATAATTCTCTGCTGCTTTTTGAAGTGAGTCAAGGAAGAAGTTTTCTAGTCTTCCAGTTCGCTCTGAAATCATTTTTGCTTCATTGTATACTGCTGGGCGAATAGAATACTCTTTCGCTTTGTTTTGTACACTAGAAGTGAAATAAGAAAATGATAACTGGTATAAAGATACCAGCGCAAACAAGATTGCTAATAGTCTAATAGCGCCTTTATTTTGCATAAGTTAAAGTTTAAATTTGTTCAAAAAATAAGGCTGCAAAGTTAGAATAACAAATTTAATTTAACAACAGTATTTTAAAAAGAAATAATATGGGTCATTTTGCTGAATCTCAGTATAATACATTAATGTAATAATAGTTTTATTCTTTACACCTTATTAATGAGCTTTAAATATCATCTTATTATGGAATTCAGCATAGAATCAATAATTCAGTAATTTTAACTAAATAATATATTATTATATCCATAATTCTAATATTAAATTATAAATTTGCAGAAATTATATTCATAAATAATTAAATACACCTTTATAATGACTTTTTTTAAATATAGTACAACACTAATCATACTACTTATTAGTATGGGACTTCAAGCTCAAATTGGAAATATCAAGTTTGAAGAAACAACTCACGACTTTGGAAAGATTAAAGAAGAAGTTAATTATGCTTCTTATACT
>QMPB01000185.1 GCA_003648395.1 Bacteroidota bacterium | reverse complement strand
ATGGAGGTAAAGTTACTGTTCGTCCTTCAGGAACAGAGCCTAAAATTAAATTTTACTTTGGTGTAGTTGCTCCTTTGGAAGATAAAGCTGACTTTGATAATGTAAATGCAGAATTGGATGCAAAAATTGAAAGCTATGTTAGTGACCTAGGTTTAAACTAACATAATAATTATTATTATAAAACTAAAAAAAAGGCATGGTAATATCACTATGCCTTTTTTCTTTATATTTTTGTGAAAAAGAAAAGATTATGAGTAGTTCATCAACTGAAGATATAACTTTTTCAAAACCTGTTATAGAAATGGCAACTGTGGCAAACGAATTTTGTCACTTTTTTGAGAATGTTGAAAGTAAAAATACAGAAAACATATTAGGGTTTACACAGAGAGTATTGCCTTTGCTTTATTTAAAAGGTTCATTATTACCTGATATTCAGCCTCAACATCCCGAAGCAAATGAGCGTTTTGTTACTGAAGAACAGTGGGAGAAAATATTTACAACATTGAGAGAGAAGTTTGCAAAAGATGATGAATTTTGGCTAATCGACCCCCAACATGCTAATGAGTCAGAACCATTAAAAGGAAGTCTTTCAGAAAATATTGCAGATATTTATCAAGATATGAAAGATTTTATCCTTCTAATGCAAAAAAATACACTACCCGCTCGAGAAAATGCCATAAGCGAATGTAAATTATTACTAGCCAATCATTGGGGTTATCGTATTGGGAATATTTTTACACAAATTCATCATCTTATATATTTTAACGAAGAAATAAATACTCCATACTAAACTGTTGTATTGGTAATATACCCATTACTGGGTATCGGAAAAATGCTTATATTTTTCTTATTTTGCTATTAGAAATAATTATCATAAACTCAATAAACTGAACATGAATCTTTCGGAACTCAAAAATGGTGATAAGGCAATTATCATTAAAGTAAGAGGGCGTGGAGCCTTTCGAAAGCGGATTATTGAAATGGGATTTGTTGTTGGAAAACAAGTTATAGTAGTTAAAAATGCTCCTTTAAAAGATCCAATTGAATATAATGTAATGGGTTACGAAGTTTCTCTTAGGAGAATCGAAGCCGCTTTAATTGAAGTAAATACTGGTGAATTTAATGGGGTTAAAAAAGAATACAGGGGCATACTTCAACTAGAACAATCATTAAATATAACTCCAATAAATAATGCGCATAGGATAATTAACGTTGCGCTTGTTGGAAATCCTAATTGCGGTAAAACTACAATATTCAATTTTGCATCGCACTCCAAAGAAAAAGTTGGTAATTATGGTGGAATAACTGTTGATGCAAAACAAGCACAATTTATACACAATGGTTATACATTTAATATTGTTGATTTACCTGGTACTTATTCCATTACAAGCTATACGCCTGAGGAACTTTACGTGCGTGACCATATTGTTAATCAGATTCCTGACATAGTTGTTAATGTAATTGACACTTCAAATCTAGAAAGAAATCTATATCTCACAACACAGCTTATCGATATGGATATCAAGGTTGTTATTGCATTAAATATGTGGGATGAATTTTTAGAGAAAGAAGATACATTTGATTACAAGAGTCTCTCAAAAATGATTGGTATTCCAATGGTTCCAACAGTGGGTTTCAAAGGAAAGGGTATTGATAAATTATTTGATACAATTATATCAGTTTGCGCAGATAATGAACCTGTAACCAGACATATACATATTAACTATGGCAACAAGATTGAGAATGCAATTAGAAAGCTACAAGTATTAATAAACATAGAAGATAATAAGAAACTTACAAACAAAGTTTCACCACGATATCTAGCTTTAAAACTACTAGAGCAGGATAAGGAGGAACTTAATAGGATTAATATTTGTTCCAATGCCAGCGAAATAAAAAAGGAAGCTGCCAACGAATCAGAGATTATTTCTAAACTAAGGAATGAAAATATTGAGACTGTTATTACAGATGCTAAATATGGCTTTATTGAAGGTGCTCTGAAAGAAACTCTTAAACTAGCACCAGAACATAATAAAATTTCCAGAAGTAGAACCATTGACAATATTGTTACCAGTAAAGTATTTAGTTATCCAATTTTTCTGTTCGCAATTTGGACCACCTTTCAAAGTACATTTTATATTGGTGATTATCCAATGCAATGGATTGAGATGCTTGTGGCATATACCAGCAATATACTTTCAAATGCACTTCCTAATGGTATGTTTAAGGATATGCTCATTGATGGAATTTTAGGAGGAGTAGGAGGAGTTATCGTTTTCCTGCCTAATATACTTATTCTATTTTTCTTTTTAACACTAATGGAGGCTACCGGCTATATGGCACGAGTTGCTTTTATTGTTGATAAATTAATGCATAAGGTTGGCTTACATGGTAAATCATTTGTACCAATGCTAATGGGATTTGGTTGTAATGTACCAGCAATTATGGCTACCCGAACAATTGAAAATAAAAATGATAGGCTGGTAACCATGCTTATTATCCCTTTCATGTCATGTAGCGCCAGATATCCTGTTTATATATTACTTCTAAGTGCATTTTTTACAGATTATAGAGGTACTTTATTATTTGGTATTTATATGCTAGGTATTTTATTGGCAGGTATTGTTGCATGGGTTATGAAAAAAACTCTATTTAAGATTGAGGTAATACCTTTTGTAATGGAGTTGCCACCGTATCGTATGCCTGTATTTACCTCAGTGCTAAAACAAACATGGTTTAAAGGAGAGCAATATTTAAAAAAGATGGGAGGAATTATTCTCATTGCTTCAATTATTGTATGGGCTCTTGGCTATTTCCCGGTTAATAATAATATTATTGATAAATATGATAAAAAAATAACTGCAATTGAATCACAGTTTGAAGTTTCTTCAAACAATAGTTATGTACTTACTGATTCTGTAAATCAGCTTAAAGCAGATAAACTTAGCGATTTGCAAGAAAACTCATACATAGGAATGCTTGGTAAATTTATTGAACCAGTAATTAAACCCCTTGGTTTTGATTGGAAGATGGGAATCAGTTTAATTGCAGGATCTGCGGCAAAAGAGATTGTAATTAGTACAATGGGAGTTTTATATCACTCAAATAGTGACGATGAAAACAATAAACTATTAATTAATAGAATTCAAAATCAAGTTTATATAAGTGGCGATAAAAAGGGAGAACATGTTTTTACTCCTTTGGTAGCACTATCGTTTATGTTATTTATCCTCATTTATTTTCCATGTATTGCAGTAATTGCAGCTATCAAAAATGAATCAGGTAACTGGAGGTGGTCATTATTTTTAACTGTCTATACTACAGTTTTAGCCTATTTTGTTTCTTTTGTAACCTTTCAAATTGGCTCTCTATTAGGATTTTAGACATTTTTCTGATTTAAATCATAAAAAACTTATTCAAAACTACTTTTAGGAATAAAGATTTGTTAATTTTGTCATACACAATTATTAATGTTATTTATAATGTGTAGAAGAATAAGCTATAAACAAATACAATAACCCATGGGAGTAATAAATAAAGTGCAATTTACCGAAACATTTCAATATTTTGATAATGAAATAGTTGTTGAAATTATTGATATATTCCTGAATGAATATCCTAAGAGAATTGAAGATCTTACAAAGAGTATTAATGACGTTGATTACGATAATCTTAAATTCAATTCACACAGTATAAAAGGAGTTATAGCTAATTTTGTTGCTCCTGATGTAGAGCATCAAGCTAAAGAACTTGAGATGATGGGTTCTGAAAAAAATATGGATGGAGTTAATGAATTATTTGAATCTTTTAAAATAAGTAGTGCTGCTCTTGTTGAGGAATTAAGAGAATTAAAAGAACAGTATATTTAACAATAGTTCGTTTAGGTTTTATAACACACATAAAATTAAATACTTACAAACTACATCCTAAATAGTTATATTGCTGATAATCATTTTTTTTACGACTTACTGCCCCTCTCTAACCCTGTCTGACTGCGCAAATATTATAAATTGATAGGAAGAAAAATATTTTGGTTTATAAGGCTTATCTTGATATCTAATTGGTATGAAACAACTTTAAACGTAAAGCGCAATTTGCTGCCCTAAAAATTATCTATTTCCAAGAAGTAAGTTTATGTCCCTTTGTTGCGTAATAATAAATAAATATGTAGGGTATAATTAATACCCAATATGCTGCTTGGGGTGAGAAATCGTCGGCAAGTTTGCCCCAAACTAATGGTAGTAATGCACCACCTGATATTGCCATTACTAGCATGGCAGATCCTGTTTTTAAGAAGCTACCTAGTCCGTTTAATGCAAGCGGCCAAATTGCTGGCCAAACAAGTGCATTTGCTAAACCTAATAATGCAACAAATGTTACAGAAATCATTGGTGGTGTGTAAATTGCTGTTATTGAGAATATTACACCTAAAACTGCTGATATGGTAAGTGCTTTTTGCTGTGATATGTATCGTGGAATTAGAATTATACCAAGTATATATCCCACAATCATTGAAACTAGTGTTAGTGAGGTAAATACTTTTGCCGTATCGATAGGTATCCCCAGAGTTATTCCATATCGTATAATTGTATCTCCAGCAATTACCTCAGCACCAACATATAAAAATAATGCAATAACGCCTAGTATTAGATTTGGAAATTGAAATATATTTGTTTTTTTTGTGGTGCTTTCTGTAGTGCTTTCCTCTTGCTCTTCTTCAATTTCGGGAAGTGGGGCAAAGCGAATCATGATTCCCAGTAAGAAAAGAACTACTGTCATGAATAGGTATGGTACTATTACTCTGGAAGCAAGATCGTTTAATGCCAAAGTTTTTGCTGTTTGATCTAGTGTTTTAAGATTTTCAACAAAAGCATCACCATCGTGCAAAATAAAGTAAGCCAATATTAATGGTGCTAGGGCTCCAGCTAATTTATTGCAAATTCCCATTATGCTAATGCGTTTGGCTGCCGATTCTATGGGTCCAATAATTGTAATATATGGGTTTGATGCTGTTTGCAGTAAGGCAAGTCCGCTACCCATTACAAATAAACCAACTAAAAACAGTTCGTAAATACGTGTTTGTGCAGCTGGGATAAAAATTGCGGTTCCCAATGCCATTACTAATAGCCCAACTGTCATACCTTTTTTAAATCCTATTTTTTTTAATATCCATGCCGCGGGTAATGCCATTACAGTGAATGATATGTAAAATGCAAATGCAACAAATAATGCTTGAAAGTTAGTTAGTTCGCATGCAATTTTAAGATATGGTATTAATATTCCGTTTAGCCAAGTTACAAATCCAAAGATAAAAAAGAGTAAGCCAATTATTGATATTGAAAGAATGTAAGTTCGCTTGTTGAGTTGAGCTGATTTTTTAATTTGATTATCTACCATGTAATAGTTATTTTTGCTGCTATGCCTTTAAAAATGTCAATAATACAAAAAATAAGGATTAATATATATTTTTGGGTAGTAAAATAAAATAATTGATAACACTTTGTTAAGTTTTTGTTTCTAGCAAAGACTTTAATCTACATAAGTATGACTATTGTAAGTTTAGAAATGAAAATTGATTGTTGAGCATTACTTATTGATTGTTTTTATTGGGAATTTCATTCGTAGTTAAACCGATGGTACTTTCAGTCCATAATGGTTTATTTGAAAATATTTTCTCCAACATTAGTTAGCACGCCATTGCCGCATTGGAAATCATATGTTCTTCTAACTGGAATAGTGACTCAATCTGTTTACGTAGTGAGTTTTTGGCTCTTGATAATTGTGATTTGGAAGTATTTACCGATATGTTCATAATTTTACCTATTTCTTTGTGCGAATATCCTTCTATGGTATTAAGGTTGAACACTGTTTGGTAGCCAATGGGTAATTCCCGAATCATAACTAGTAACTCATTATGCGTCATTGTTGATAAAGCCTCATTGGATGCTGGCAGTGTTATGTAGGAGCACTCTGGATCAATATCTTTATTAAATAAGTTTTTCTTTTTGTAGTAGTTTAAAGCAGTTGTAACCATAATCCTTCTTAACCAACCTTCAAAAGAGCCTCTGCCACTATAATCTTTTAAATATTTAAATACTTTAATAAATCCTTCTTGCAATATGTCTTCTGCGTCAGTATGGTTTTTTGCATATCGCATGCAAACTCCAAATATCTTTCGTGAATATTTTTCGTATAGTTTATATTGAGAATTTCTATCATTTTGTAAACAGTTGGATAGTAGTTCCTCAAATTCTGCATCTTTAATGATATCTGCCATAGGTAGTTCCTTATTAAAACGATGGCAAATATAACACTAGGAAAGTAAAAGTAGTAAATTTGAATACTACACTAGTTCTACACATGGCTTATTTAGACTGTTATAGAATAATATATACACTACAACATAAAATGTAATATTCAGTATATCAATCTTATGTAAAATACATTAGTTCTACATAATAGAAATCATATATTATGAAAGTACTCTGACAGAGATTGCTTGTTATTTAAATTAAATTTTTTACGTAGTCGATATCTTCCCATTTCAACAGCTTTAATTGAGGTGTTATTTAATGAAGAAATCTCCTTTGTGCTTAAATTTAATCGTAGTAGTGCACATAATCTTTTTTCATTATTGGTAAGTAAAGGGAATTTAGCTTTTAGTTTTTTAAAGAATTCATCATACGCAACATCTACTTTTTGTTGAAATTCTTCAATATCTTTATTTATTTGAAGGCTTTGTTGAACATGTATTGACAGCTCTTTTAGTTTTCTGTTTAATTTGTCATCATTGCCTGCTGAAAGATTATTTAGGTCGGTTTTTAGTTGTTTTAGTACTTTGTTTTTTTGCACTAGGTGTAATGCGAAGTTTGTTAGATCACTATCTTTACTAGCTATTTCAACTTTTAGTAGGTTTTGTTCTACTTCATGTAGTTGCCTGTCTTTTTGGTTAATGAGTTTTTCTTTTTTAACTTTATATCGAAGTCTAATAAGAGTAAGTGCTATAAATATAATTAATATAATTATACCTAATATTAGCAAGTTTTGCTTGAGGTTATTTATTTCATTTTCGTTTTTGAGTATTTCAATGTCTGAGTCTTTTATTTGTATTTCTTTTTCTTTAATGTTTCTTAAGAAATGCGATTGTAAATCAAGAAGCTCATCATTCATGCGTTTTTTTAATATTGAATCGTTATATTGTGCATTGGTTTTAATGTACTTCAGTGATTTTTTGTAATCTTTTTTAAGCTCATAAATTTTACTTAAACCTAATGAAGTTTTTTGAATTTGTACCCATTGATTGTTTTCAATGGCATAATTGAAGGCATTTTTGTATGCGGAATAGGCTTTGTTAATATCGTTAGATTTAATGTATTCATCTGCCATAAGTATATGTAAATCTATTAACCCAATTATATCGTTTGTTTGAATATGTAATGCAAGACTGTTATTATAGTATTCAAAGGCTTTGTCAATATTTCCTTGCATACTAGCAACATGACCCATATTTTCATAGTTTATTGCCTTGAGTTTGAGGTAATTACTTTTAGTATTTAATTCGATGCTTTGTGTGTAATAATTAGTGGCTTGCGAAAGATCACCTTTTATGCGATATACTTCTCCAATATTATTGAGGGCAATTGCTTCGCCTCTGTTATTTTTTAATTCGTTGAATATTTTTTTTGCTTTTTCAAAATAATATAGCGCATCATTAAGATTGTTTTGGTTAAACAGTATGCCTCCAATGCGGTTGTATGATTCAGCAATTAGTTTTTTGTCATTTAGCT
>QMPB01000184.1 GCA_003648395.1 Bacteroidota bacterium | reverse complement strand
TTGAATATAGAGGAAGATATGGATAATTTGCGTTATAATAATATTGTAATTGCAACTGATGCCGATACCGATGGTATGCATATTAGACTTTTATTATTGACGTTTTTCCTTCAGTTTTACCCCGATTTGGTAAAAAGAGGTCATGTGTATATCTTACAAACACCATTATTTAGAGTTAGAAATAAGAAAAAAACTTTCTATTGCTATACTGATGGGGAGCGAGTGAGTGCAATTAAAGAAATAGGAGCATTGGCAGAAATAACACGATTTAAAGGTTTAGGTGAGATTTCTCCTAATGAGTTTAAAGTTTTTATAGGAAAAAATATTCGTCTCGATCCTGTATTGCTTACCAAAGATTCGGGAATAGACCAAGTATTATCTTTTTATATGGGTAAGAATACTCCAGAACGTCAGCTTTATATAATGGATAATCTTCGTTATGAACTAAATGTAGAAGAAGATCTTAAGTCTACAGAAGTTCATAAAGAAGCTATATGATAATGATCTTGTTTTTATTATATAATATTGTATCTTTACAACTGCTATAATCAATGTGCCTAATTATTAATAAATAAGGATTAAATCATGGAAAAACATAAGGAATGGAATAAAGAAGATTATTATACATTTTTTCTTATTTATGCTGCTAATGCCGATTTTGTTGTTGTAGATGAAGAAAGAGAGTATATATTAAATCACACTAATAAAGTAGTTTATGAAAAATTAAGTAAAGAGTTTATCAATTATACTGATATTGAGAAGAATACTATTTTGGAATACTATATTATAAACTATTGCAAAACTAGGGAAGAAAAAATTGAAGTTTATTTTGAAATGAAAGAAGTGCTATTAGTGGATGGTGTTCTGGAAGCTTCTGAAAAAATATTTCTACGACAATTAAGAAATATTATTGTAAGTAATTCTACTGATGATATTGCTAATAAGTTAGATTAGTTTTATAAAGAATACCCAATAGTGATTTTATAAGCAAAATTATCTTCTATATTATTGAAAGAATATGGTCCCCAACGATAGAAAACGCCTATTCCAATATTGCTAATATTTGATCTTAAAATTGAATTCAGAAGTAAACCTGATTCATAGAAACCTTTATTGGCAATATTGAAGTCTATATTTTTATGCCTACTTGTATCGCTTAAATTCCCTATCATTGCCGATGTTACAAATATTGGCTGAGGTATAAATGGCTTATTTCCAAATAATAGACTTCCAAAATTGTGTCGAAAATATATAGCAACATATTCATCGGATAAGAACTCATTATATCGCATAGTTCCAAAAGAGTTAGGTGCTTCCATATACCATTGCATATAACTTGCATTGCCGTTATATAGTTTATACCATGGTGCATCACCAATAGTTTTGCCAGCAGTAATTCGCCACGATTGCTTTCCAATAAAGTTTAAATTATAACTGAAATCTAATTGCAAATCTAGCTTTTGATAGTTTAATTCTGAGCCTTGAATTCCAGATATTGCTTTAGTATAATGAATGTTTAATATTGGAAATTTAGTCCCCAAAGATATAGTTTGATTAGATGTGCGGTAGAGTTTCTCTTTATAAGCAAAACGCCAAGCTAGGCCAAATTCTGAAATTATAAAATCACCTTTTGAAATATGGTCATTAAGTTGAAATTGATAATCAGTAGGGGAGTTTACATTAGAATAATTGGCATCAAAACTCCAACTACTATGAGGAAGCGCTCTGAATTTAAGCATTGCTGAACTAGTTTTATGATATACCATTTCACTAATTAAAAAACTCCTGATTTTATCATATCCCCAAAAATCTTGTACATTAAAATCAAATTGTTTGCCACTTTCAAATATATCATTAGTATATGCAATATCAAGTGCCATAGATTTTTCTGGCCATAGATTAAATTCAATATCAGCTCCGTATTTCCACTGATAATCACGGGTTGCCCAAGCTCCATACCCTCCAATGGAGAAATATTTTGATAACTTATTATTAGTTTTTGCTCCCAAACCAAATCTAAATCCTTCAAACTCGTTATATCCCAATAATTTATTCATAAGTATATCTATGGGACCAACTGGAATCTTTCCTTCCATAAGCGATGTAAGTGCCCATAGTTTTTCATCAAAGTTTTCTGCTTTGCCAATGCTGTCGATTACATTATAGGTTTCTATCTCCAAAGAGTCTAACTC
This sequence comes from Bacteroidota bacterium, assembly GCA_003648395.1. Next base: position 5,613 of record QMPB01000184.1, on the reverse strand, counting down.
CTGTGTTCTATATGTATTCCAATACTCTTCGTTATGGGGTTTGCCAGCCTGTGGACTTATTATCATTACTTCATTATTGAACCTTATCCTAGTCTTTTCAGGCTCATTTATTTTTAAATCCCTAATGTACGAGTTTGCAATACCTCTTGCTTCACTACCATTTATTATTAAGTTAAAGAAAGTAATGTCAGTATTTATTTGAGTAGGAAACCAGTATTTATTATCTATAAATTCATATTTTTGTTGAAAGGATACTCCAAATTCTTCGTTGGTATTTGCAGGCTTTGCTATTACGTTTTTTAATGCCCAATATTTACTACTAATGTGTAATTGCCCTTGCAAACCATCGAAATTAGTACCCTTATAAGGTCTAAAACTTATAATGTATGTTGTGTCGAAGTCGGAAAAGATGCTATCCTCTAATTGATAGAAATACTTTCGTAAGCTTGATTTATTAATGGGATTTATATAATGCTTATCCAATACATCAATACTCTCATCATAAAAGCTAAAGGATTGCAGCTCGCTACCCATTACAGTAAATTGAGGATTGCTTAGTCCCGAAACTCTAGTTGCAATTAATTCTTCTTTATTATTACCGGGGCTTTTATAATGTCGCTTGCTTACACTCTCGGTTATTAATAAGTGCTGTGAATTAAGGAAGTCATTCATTTTTATTAAAGCGCTATCAGGTTTTATGGATTTTTCCATCTGACGTTTTATGGCATCGGCATCTGCTGTTACAATAAATTTATGATATGCTGTATATGAGAATGATTTTAGCCTCTCGGGGTCATTATGTTTTTTATTTTTCAGTACTTCCTTAATAATAGCTATAGCTGGATTTTCTGCCGCAAGTATTTCAACTTCATTTAATACATAGTCTTTTTTATGAAGTAGTATTATTTTATTATTATCTAATGTTGAGGTAGTTATACTTGTGTCTTTATATCCAATATAAGTAAGGGTGATATTTTTACAACAATTATTTTTTATTATAATTCGCCCATCAATATCGCTAAAAATACCTTTTTTACTATTATCAAATCTAACATTTACAAAGGCTAGGGGAGATTTGTTTTTGCTATCAATTATTTTTATAGAAATACTATTTTGCGCATTACCAATTAGGACAAAAAACAACGAAAAGAATGCTGTAAATAATAATTTCATATTTTTAGAATAGTAATTGAAATAATTATTTAAGTTTGGGGTTATTATGATGCCGTTGCGAATCTCTTTTTGTTTTCTTTTCAATATTCTTCAATAGAGCCTCATTTAAGTCAACGCCAGTTTGATTTGCAATGGCAATTAGCACCCAAAGTACATCTGCTAGTTCATCCCCTAAGTCTTTATCCTTATCAGATTCCTTAAAAGATTGATCACCGTATTTTCTAGAAATTAATCGAGCCACCTCACCAACCTCTTCGGTAAGAATAGCCATATTTGTTAGTTCGCTAAAATATCTAACGCCATGGGTTTTAATCCACTTATCGACTAATTGTTGTGCTTCTTCTATTTCCATTTGTTATATCCTTATTTGGTTTATAGAAATAGTCCTTTATTCTCTATAACATAATTACCATAATATATAGTTGAATCACTGGAGTTAACAGAAAACCATCCACCAGCATTCATCTGAATATGATATAGTACACTTGCTTGTTTTACTCTAATATCTAAAACACAAGGCATTATATCAAATTCTTCTTCCCATATTTTTGATTCAATAAAAACAGAGTTATTAATAATATTAGTTATTTGTTGATTATTCAAATTCCAACCATTACAGTCAACTTTTATATTTTCGATATTAGGAATGATAATGTTTGCTTTATGAATGTTTACGATGGTAAATTCTTTATTTATCTCAAAATCCAAAGGACTGTAATATAGTGTTGTGGTATCGGTATATAAGGAAATTCCTGTATAGTCAATTTTATAAGTTCTTATTTGAGGGACTTTAATAGTATCGAGATTACTTTTATGAATTGTGATTTCAAAAATATGATTTACTGTATCAGTAAAATGCCAATCTCCAGAAGATAAATAGATGTTTCCTTTAGTGTCAATTCTTTCTTGGAAAGTAGAGTCCTTATAAAGTGTTAGGTGTAGAGTGCTTTTGCCTGCACTAACATTATATTGTGCTTCAATCTTCTTTCCCCATTGCAAATTATTTTGAATCTGCTGGAAGAATCCAAAGCCGCTTAATGTTCTAAAAATAAGAACTATGCCAAATGTTACCAATAGTAAACCAACAGTTTTATTAAGCATAATTTCTTTTCTAGGTTTTAAGAATCCTTTTATTTTTCCACCTATAAAACTTTTAAGTACATCGGTAAAAAAGATTGTGATAAAGGTTCCTGAAAAGAAAATTATTGTGCTTTCTAGTATTTCGCCAGGGATAGCATTCTTACCTACAAAACCCAAAGCCCCAAACCAGAAAAAGAAAAGAAAGGGATTTGCAATATTAAGAAAGAATCCTCTAACCATATAACCAAAAGGTCGAGATTCTTTAATATCTTTATTAGTGTATCGTCTTCTATTGAGTATTTCAGGTTTCTTTGCCCACGATACTGAGCCAAATATTATTAGAATAATACCTCCTATTAATCCAACATAAACTTTATTTTCAGGATTGTCGAATATTGTAGCCCCAATTAGATAGCTTATTGTTACTAATAGGACATCACTCATTAGAACACCTAAAGCCATGTAAATACCATACCTAAAGCCTTTGTTAATACCAGTTTGCAGTATGGCAAAAAAAGCAGGTCCTAAAGAAATAGCCACTAATAAACCTAATAATATTCCCTCAAAAAATAAATAAATCATGTTCTATATTAATTCTATATCTGAACGTAAAAGTAAATAAAAAATCTATGCCTTATTTAGTATATCTTCTTTCTATGTATTTCTTAAAAGTATTAAAAACATTATCATCTATTTCCCAAAGGTTTTCGTCTTTCATATCGCTTAATAAATACAGAGCTTCTTTAGTGTCTTGTAAGGAGTCAAGCTTATTTATAGCACTATTAAAGAACTTTGAACTGCCTTCAAACAAATCATTAGTAATCATAAATTTATCGTTAATGCCAATTCCTGTTTTTAAACTCTTGATAGGCTTTAGTTTTATAGTACTAGGTATTAGAGTGCCTTCTTCCGAATTATCTTCCTCAAATTCTTCGTCCTCAGGCAGCACATCAAGAATATGGACTGTTTTTTCAGAAATATTTTCTTTTATTTCCTTTTCCTCTATTCTATCTATAGGAGTCTCTTTAATAACAGGTAATATAGGTTCATTACTCTCTATCTTATTAAGCTCTTTGTTTATATCATCATGAACCTTTATTATTTCTGTCTCTTTAGGAATTTCGGGTTCTCTGTTATTATTATCATTCTGCTCTTCTAAAGCAATCTCTTGTTCTTTAATTTGAATATCAATATCTTCATTCTCCTTTTCGAATTCAGCATTTGCAATATCCAATAAATTATTTATTTCATCGTCAATGATATCAACTTCCTTACTTGTAACTATTGATTTATGGTCCAGCTTGTCATTTAAAGCATCAATAAGGTCGTATAATATTCGCAAATTATCTTTTGCAAGATCAATTTCAATTTGCGAATTACTATTATTAGAATCTAATAATGCCTCTAGTTGCCTGTTTAGCTTTGCTAATACTGTTTTACCTTGGTTTTTTATGGTGTTGCTCATAATCTAAAAATAAATTTATTCACAATAAAAATATTGTCTATTCTTTTGGTTAAATTTGCTGCTTTAAAACTGTAATTATTTGCATTAATCTAAAACGCAAATAATAGGGTGTAAAGATATTCAAAGATAAAATACAATAGCAATAATGTTTTTAGAAAAATCAACAAATAGTGAACAAAATACAGGATGGATTGAGGTCGTTTGTGGATCTATGTTTTCGGGCAAAACAGAAGAACTAATACGAAGATTGAAGCGCGCTAAGATTGCTAAACAGAAAATTGAGATTTTTAAACCAGCAGTAGATGTTCGCTATGATGAGGAAAAAGTGGTTTCGCATGATAAAAACGAGATTCATTCAACGCCGGTAACTACTTCTGAAGCAATACTACTAATGGCTAACGATATTGATGTTGTTGGAATTGATGAGGCTCAGTTTTTTGATGAGAGTCTTCCGGCAGTTTGTAATGAACTAGCAAATAGAGGCATTAGAGTTATTATCGCTGGGCTAGATATGGATTTTCAAGGAAAGCCATTTGGCCCTATGCCTCAATTATTGGCTATTGCCGAGCATGTTACAAAGGTTCATGCTATTTGTATGCGCTGTGGTAAGCTTGCTCAAATTTCTCATAGGACTGTTATAAGCGATAAGCTTGTAATGCTTGGCGAAACTGAAAGTTATGAACCACTTTGCAGAAGCTGTTATAATAAAGCGAATGGGATTTAAGGGAGAAGAGTGAAGGGAGAAAGTTGAAGTAAAAAAAAGAATTAGGAATTAAGAATTAAGAATTACGAATGAAAGGATAGAGGAGAAGGGAATAGGGACAAACGTCAATTTTCAATATTGTTAACTAATATGAAAAAGAAAATTAAAATATTATTTTATGTGTTAATAGTTTTGCTATTAGGAAATCTTGCATACTCAATATATGGTGTTAGTGGTAATAATTATGAAATAATAAGAAGTGATAATGAATTAACTGAAATATTTAATGGATTACAAAAAGAAAATCTCATATTTACATCTGCTTTTGGAAATGAAATAGAACAGTTGTTTTTCTATAAGTATCTTGATAATGTTGAATTAATAGTCTATAAAATTGATGGTTATAGAGATGTAAATTTGGATAGTATTCACTTATTTCTTATTGATAATATTCAAGAAGTAGAATTTAACCCAAAACGATTTCTTGACTTTGGTAGAATTAAATTAACTTCGAAATATAATAAACTTACAGCAAAACAACTTATTATACTTTCTAAGCGTGGTTCAAATCTAATTAAGCATTTTGAAAATGATTCTTCTGCTTATGTTAGTATAATATCTAATGGAATTATTCTTGCTGAAAGTTTTGAAGATTCTAATATTAGATATAGCTCAGAACAAGTATTGGTATATAATATATATTTAAAGAAAATACGAAATAGTATGTTTGTCTTTGTATTATCGTCTAAGAAAGAAGATGTTAATAATAGAAATTTATTATTAAAAATAGTAGGTTAATCAATTTGTTTAAGGAGTTCTTTTATTTCATTATCACTAATAGTATCTTTTTCAGATTTATCGTATATTGATATAAGATAAACAATATCATTTGTCACTTTAAGGTGTGTAATGACTCGTGCACCGCCTGATTTACCTTTACCTTTTGATTTTATTGCTAAACGAATTTTGTAAACATCATTACCGAGAAAATCTCCAGTTCTTGGATTTGCAGTAATTTCTTGTTGTAAAACTAATAAATCATTTTTTAGAGAACGGTATTTTTTAAATAATGATTTTAGATTTTTTCAAAAGTGGCTGTGGCAATTATTTTATAACTCATCAATAACTTGCTCTATAGATTTAAGTTCAATTTCGTTATTTGAATGTCTCTTTACCTCATCCATGCCTTGTT
>QMPB01000183.1 GCA_003648395.1 Bacteroidota bacterium | reverse complement strand
GCTTCATTTTTAGCTCCTTGAGGTGTTATTTCACCTTTTAGTTTTCTACCGCCTTCGATAATAAATTTACCCATAATTATATTTTTATATTCAACAATGAAGATAATAGGTAAATACTGTTTCTATATAAATAGCATCTATAATTATTAACGTATAAATGTTAATTGATTTTTGTTGCTTAAAATCACTAATGTTATACAATAATTTCTCAGGTTTATAATTAATAATATTTTACTTTTGCAATCAAATAATAAAAGAAATTGTAATGACAAAAATTAAAGGATATAGAAGAGTTGATGAATTTGATGATGAAACAACTCAAAAGCTTGCTTTTCATTATAAGGAAATATTAGGTTTATTGGGCGAAGATTCTAATAGGGAAGGCTTGTTGGAAACTCCTGTTCGTGTGGCTAAGGCTATGCAATTTATGACGCAGGGCTATCATGCTAACGCAAAGGAGATTATCCAATCAGCTGTATTTACTGAGGATTACAAGCAAATGGTGATTGTTAAAGATATAGAGTTATACTCTATGTGCGAGCACCATATGATTCCTTTTATTGGCAAAGCTCATGTAGCCTATATTCCCAATGGTAGAGTTATGGGCTTGAGTAAAGTTGCGCGTGTTGTGGAAGTCTTTGCTCGTAGATTACAAATTCAAGAACGCCTAACAATGCAGATAAAAGATGCTATTGATGATGCTATAAACCCACTAGGTGTTGCAGTTGTTATTGAGGCTAAGCACCTTTGTATGGCAATGCGTGGTATCGAGAAACAGAGTTCTGTAACTACTACTTCTGACTTTACAGGGGCATTTCTTAATGATCCTAAAACTAGAGATGAATTTTTGAGACTAATAAGTACCAAATTATCCTAATATTCTTTTATTTATTAATGGTTTGATGTTGATAATATTAACTCATATTTTGTAAATATTAACATTTCTAACATATAATAAATACTCATTTATTGTAAATTTGCATGCAATAAATACTTCTATAATATATAAAAGCTTATTAGATGAATTATACTAAACAATCGAATTTAGATCAGCAATTATACGGTTATACTGGTTCTTTGGCAAAGAATTTTATTTCTAATGTTTTTTCTTGGATGGGTATTGCCTTAGCTATTACGGCAGCTACTGCTTTTTATTTTGGAACAGATGTTGAATTATATTCTCTACTATATACAGTAGATGGTATGACAGGCTTAGGTTGGGTTGTAATGTTCGCTCCATTTGCTATTATTCTAGTAATGAATTTTGGATTTAATAAACTATCATACGGAGCTTTAGTTATTGTTTTTGGAATATATTCTATACTTATGGGAATGAGTCTTAGTTTTATTCTATTAATGTATACTGCTAGCTCAGTTTTTCAAACCTTTTTAGTTACATCGCTAATGTTTATAGTAATGGCTGTTGTAGGTTATACTACAAAAACAGATCTTACTAAATTTGGTTCGTTACTTATGATGGCTCTTATAGGTATTATCATTGCTAGTGTAGTGAATATGTTTATGGGAAGTAGTACAATGGATTATATAATAAGCTTTTTAGGAGTTTTGATATTTACTGGCCTTACAGCCTATGATGTACAGAAGCTTAAAAGAATTGGTGCAGGGATTGATCATCCTAGCGAACATGTAAATAAATTAGCGATTATGGGGGCCTTAAATTTATATTTAGACTTCATAAATTTATTCCTATTTTTGCTTCGTTTTATGGGCGACAGAAAATAGCTTATTAAATAGATTAAATAAAAACGAAATGTCTTTATTTGTTTCTACTTTAGATATTATATTTTAAAGAAGAATTGAATAAAGACATAGTTATTAATAATTAAATTAACACTAAATGAAAGCATTTGTTTTTCCCGGTCAGGGAGCGCAGTATGTAGGAATGGGGAAAGATCTTTACGAAGCTTCTTCAGATGCTAAAGACTTATTTGAAAAAGCAAATAAGATTTTGGGATTTAAGATTACAGAAATTATGTTTAATGGTACCGAAGAGGAACTAAGGCAAACTAAGGTTACACAACCAGCAATTTTTCTTCATAGCGTTATTCTTGCAAGATTATTGGGAGATGAATTTAAGCCAGATATGATAGCAGGTCATTCTCTAGGAGAATTTTCGGCTCTTGTTGCAGCAGGTGCAATGTCATTTGAGGATGGGTTGAAATTAGTTTCTAAACGTGCTTTAGCAATGCAAAAAGCTTGCGAATTGCAGCCTTCTACAATGGCTGCAATAGTTGGTTTGGAGGATACTGTTGTTGAAAAAGTAATCGGTAAAATTAAGAATGAAGTTGTTGTAGCAGCAAATTATAACTGCCCTGGACAATTAGTTATTTCTGGAAGTATAGAAGGTATTGATATAGCTTGCGAAAAATTAACAGAGGCTGGTGCTCGTAGAGCATTGAAACTTAATGTTGGTGGAGCTTTTCACTCACCATTAATGGAGCCAGCAAAGAAAGAATTGGCAGCAGCAATAGCTAAAACTAAATTTTCTTCACCAATTTGCCCCATATATCAAAATGTTACAGCTCAGTCGGTTAAAGACCCTATTATGATAAAAGAAAATCTTATTGCTCAGCTTACATCACCTGTTCGTTGGACTCAGATTATGAATAATATGATTGCTGGCGGTATGAGTGAATATATAGAAGTTGGTCCGGGAAAAGTATTACAGGGTTTGCTTAAGAAAGTAAACAGAAAGATGAAAACATCAAGTGCTGCAATAGCATAATGACATATTAATAATTTTTTATAGATATTATTAAGAAAAGCTTTAAAGGTGTGTCATATTTGATACACCTTTTTTTATTTATGAATATTAAATCTAACTAATGAAAAATGTAAATATTATTTTGGCTATGCTAGTTATTATTAGCTTATCAGCATGCCAACAAAATGAACCTAAAGAAAAAGACATGAATGGAGAATTAAATATTCTTTTGCAGGATTTCGACACTCCTTTTGGAGTGCCTCCTTTCGAAAAAATTAAAACATCGGATTATGAACCTGCCTATGAGCTTGCAATAGTAGAATTACGCAGTGAAGTGAAAGCTATTATTGATAATACTGATGAGCCTAATCTTGAAAATACTATTATTGCTTTGGAAAGAAGTGGATCTACTCTTGATAAAGTATCAAGTGTATTTGAAAATCTACTGTCATGTAATACTAATGATGAAATGGAGTCTTTAGCTCAAAAAATCACACCACAGGTTACTGCTGCCTATGATGAAATTTCTATGAATGATGAGTTGTTTAAGAAAGTAAAGTTTGTTTTTGAGAATGCAGATCGTGCAAATATGTCCTTGGAGCAGAAAACACTAGTGAAGGAAACTTATAAAGGTTTTGTACGTGGTGGTGCTAACTTAAATGAAGAGGATAAAGCTAAGCTCAAATCTATTAATAAGGAATTGGGTCTTTTATCATTAAACTTTGGTTCTAATATACTTAAAGAGACTAATAATTTTCAAATTGTAATAAGCGATGAGAAAAGATTAAGTGGATTGCCTCAAGGAGTAATTGATGCTGCAGCTATTACTGCTAAGAATAGTGCTATGGAAGGCAAATGGGTTTTTACTGTTCAAAAATCTTCAATGATTCCTGTTCTTTCGTATGCTGATGATAGTGAACTTCGCAAAGAGATTTATATTGGATACACAACAAGAGGAGACCATAACGATGAGTTTGATAATAAAGAGAATGTAAAGAAGATGGTAAATCTTCGCCTTGAGAAAGCTCATTTGATGGGTTATGAGAATTGGGCACATTTTATTTTAGAGGATAATATGGCTAAAACTCCTGAAAAAGCATACGCTCTAATGTCGAATGTAGCAGAAAGAGCAATTATACGTGCTAAGGAAGAGTTGGTAGATTTGCAAGATTTAGCAAAAATAGAAACAGGGAGTTCAACTGTTAATCCGTGGGATTGGTGGTATTATACTGAGAAACTTCGTTTGGCAAAGTATAACTTAAGCGAAGAGGAATTAAAGCCATATTTTCAGCTAGAATCAGTTCGTGATGGAATGTTTGAAGTAGCCCATAAATTATATGACTTGGAGTTTAAGCTAAACACAGAGCTTCCAAAAATGGATCCAATGGCTGAGGCTTATGAGGTTTACCGTAAAGGTGAGCTTATTTCAATTCTTTATATAGATTACTACCCAAGAGCTAGCAAACGAGTGGGAGCTTGGATGACTTCTTATAGAAAGCAGCAGCGTAATGAAAAAGGTGAGAATATAATCCCTGTTATTTCGCTTACTACAAATTTTACTCCTCCAACAGAAAATACTCCGGCACTTCTTAACCTAGATGAGGTTACTACACTTTATCATGAGTTTGGACACGGTTTGCATGGTATGTTAAGTAATTGCGAATACGAAAGCCTTTCGGGAACAGCTGTTTCAAGAGATTTTGTTGAATTACCATCGCAGTTGATGGAAAACTGGGCATTGGAGCCTGAAGTATTGAAAACTTATGCTAAACATTATAAAACTGGAGAAGTAATTCCTGATGAATTAATAGCAAAAATGCAAAAAGCAGGTACTTTTAATAATGGATTTGTGGTAAGCGAATTTGTTGCTGCAGGAGTATTGGATATGGCTTGGCACAAAATAGAAACTCCTTTTACAGGAGATGTAAACGAGTTTGAAACAGCTACCATGAAAGAGTTAGGTTTAATAAGCGAAATAACTGTTCGTTATAGAAGTACATACTATTCTCATATATTCTCAGGAGGATATGCTGCAGGTTACTACGCATATTTATGGACAGCAGTACTTGATGCTGATGCTTATGGCGCATTTACAGAAACTTCACTTTACGACAAAGCAACTGCTGATTCTTTTTATAAGAATATTTTATCAGCTGGTGGAACAGATAATGTTGATAATATGTGGAAACGCTTCCGTGGTCGTGAGCCAAATATTGATTTCTATCTAAAACGTCAAGGTTTATAGTCCTCGTTTTAAAATTAGTATGAATCCCCAATAATTATAACGATTATTGGGGATTTTGTTTTTGAAAAAGGAGCTATTATTTATTTTTAATAATTATTTAGGACTATTAATCCGAATTTTATTTTTATGTATATATTAAAAATAAAGTTTCATATATTTGTAAACATAATTATTGAATTATAAAACAATAAAATATTAACTTCCATAATATAAAAATATAACCTTAATTTATTGTTAACTAGTAAATAGGGTGGTTTTTAGTTTTAATATATACATAGTATTCAACTTTTAAAAGATAATAAATGAAAAATATTTCTCTATCAACAAAAGTACTTTTAGGAGTAATACTAGGAATTCTTCTTGGTTTATTATTTGGAGAACATGTGTCATGGCTTTCGGTTTTTGGAGATATATTTATTGGTTTACTTCAGATGACGGTATTGCCATATATTATGTTTTCATTAATTATTAATATAGGAAGACTGTCGTTAGAAACTGGGCGTAAATTAGTTAAGTACGGTCTGTATTCTCTGTTAATGCTATTGGGAATAGGTTTAGTATGGCTCTCGGTATTGCCTTTAGCTTTTCCTGAATGGGGAAGCGGAAGTTTTTATAGTAATGATTTTATTGCAGAAGCAGTTCCTTTTAGCGTAGTAGATTTATATATTCCTTCAAATCCTTTTGCCTCACTTAGCAATAATGTAGTGCCGGCAGTTGTTCTTTTTAGCATTTTTGTAGGACTTGGATTAATGAAATTGCCAAATAAAGAAACATTACTAAAACCTCTTGAGGTATTAAATGAAGGACTTAACTATGTAAATAAAATGATTGTTAAGATTACTCCTATAGGCGTATTTAGTATAGCTGCAGGGGTTATGAGTAGTTTAACTATAGATGATTTAAGTCGTTTGCAAGGTTATTTGCTGGTTTACTTATTTGCAGTTATTATGATCACTTTTGTGGTTTTACCTTATGTTATATCAATATTTACTCCTTTTTCTACACGTATAATTTTTAAGGCTACTTATTCTACATTAATCACAATTTTTGCCACAGGAAAAATAATTGTTGTATTTCCACAGCTTATTGATGATATAAAAAGGATATTGGAGTCAGAGAATTTAGGCTCAGATCAAGCAAAATCGGAGGTTGATGTAATAATGCCTTTGGCTTATCCTTTTCCAAACCTAGGAACTTTTATGATATTTATTTTTGTTCCTTTTGCAGCTTGGTATTCTGGTCATGAATTGATGCTTGATGACTTTCCTTTATTTCTTAGCTCTACTTTATTAAGTAGTTTTGTCGCTCCAATTACAGGACTTCCTTTTAGCCTTGAATTACTAGGTATTCCTAAAGAAACTTTCCAGTTATTTGTTGTTTCTACTGTTCTAACCGATAGAATTAGAGTAGTTTTAGGAGCTTTCCACCTTATTACACTTACGCTCTTAACCATAAGTGCTACTCAAGGTATTCTTGTTTTCAAAATAAAAAAACTTATTAGTGCTGTATTGGTAATAGGTGTAATTGGTAGTGTATCTATCCTAGGAATGAATAAACTATTAGAATGGAATATGGCTAATATTCCTACTAATATGGAAATTTTAGATTCATTCCAACTCATTAGTAAGGAGCAACCATATACTATATTAAAAGAGGCTAAGCGTAATCCTAAAAGAAAATGGATAAGAGAAAACTCTCTGAGTAGAATAAAAAGGACTAAAGTATTAAGGGTCGGTTTTTATGATAATGCTATGCCGTATAGTTATTATAACTCAGATTCCAATCTTGTGGGATTAGGAATAGACCTTATGCACCAACTAGCAGCAGATTTAAGTGTAGATATTGTATTTGTTCCAATTATTAAAGGTCAAATAATTAATGAGATCAAAAAAGATTATTATGATATTGTGGCTTCAGATATTTTTCTTTCGAGTGGTTATGTAGAAGAAGTTCTACTGTCAAAACCTTATCTGACAGTTACTTTAGCTCTGGTTGTTAAAAAGGAAAATAATGATTTAGATGAATTTAAAACTGCAATAAATTTGGATACATTTACTATTGCATATTTTGAGAGAGAAGATATCGCTTTAGAATTTACTTCTTTTTTCCATTCGGCAGGTGTATATGGTATGCATGATCTTGATGAATTTTTTGTTCAAGACGAACTACCCGATTCAATATCTATTGATGCTTATCTGACTAGTGCTGAGCGCGCTAGTGCACTTACAATTCTTAATGATGGATATAAAGTAGTAAATCCTTTACCTATTCATATGAAAAATTCGCTGGTATTTCCAATTGCTAAAAGTGCAGTTTGGAATAGATATATCGATAAATGGATTGATTATAGAATGCAAGATGGAACAATTGAGAAGGCATATAAACAATGGATTCTTGGTCAGGAATATAAAAAGAAAAAACCTGTTTGGAGTGTTTGGGATAATATTATTATTCCAAAATACTTTAGCGAGAAAGATACTATAAAATAAGGCTAAATTCTTTTCTTGATAAAAGGTGTGAATCCAAATACTGCACCAACTAAACCACCCATTATATGAGCAAACTGTGAAGTGGAATCATTTTCGAAAGCCATAAATAATTCTTTACCAATATAAAGAAAAAGTACAAGAATAAATGTTAAAGGGATTTCATTTTCTTTAGAATTGGTAAAAGAAACCAATATTATCATCATAAAAACAATTCCGCTAGCACCAATAATACCCGTGCTAAAGAAAATATTATTTAGCAAAGCAGTAAATAAAGCTGTGATAGCCATCATTAATAATAATGTTCTACCTCCATATTTTTCTTCTAATATTGGCCCAATAAGTAGTATAAAGGATAT
>QMPB01000182.1 GCA_003648395.1 Bacteroidota bacterium | reverse complement strand
TTTTTTGCTATTAGTTTTTTAGCAATTATTTTAGAACTATGACTATACCACCCTGTTAGAGAGTTTATATTTAGTTGTAAAAACACACCTCTATCAGTAAGTTGTTTATAGTTATTAAAATTTTGATGCCAATAATTATATCTTTCAGGATGTGCCAATACTACTTTATAACCTTCCATTTGCAAATCAAATATAACTTCAGAAAGACGTGGGTATACATCTACATACGACATCTCAATTAAAACATAATTATCGCCAAAAGTAAGCAGCTTACTTTCTTTCATTTTTTTCTCAAAGCCATCATCAAGCATATATTCAGCAGCGGCTTCTATTTGCATATCAATACCTTGAGAGGATATTTCTTTTCGCACTATCTCCAAACCCGACATAATTATTTCGGGTGTATTTTTATAATAGTCGTTCATTATATGTGGAGTGGTAATAAGTTTTTTATAACCGAGCTTACTCATTTCCTTAATTAGATAGATACTATCTTCTATGGTTTTTGCACCATCGTCAATACCTGGTATTAAGTGCGAATGTATATCTGTACCCAAGATTCCAAAATCAATAGGTGATTCTAGAAAACCATTATTTCTTTTCTTAAATATATTAAATATCCCCATATTTTATTTTTTAGTGTTCTGCTCAAAATACTCCCAGAGTTTATCTTTGGGAATTGGAGCAGTAATCTCAATAATATTTTTTTTAACAGGATGAATAAAAGATAGATGCCGAGCATGTAAACTAATTGAAGCATCTTTATTATTTCGTTTTGAGCCGTATTTTAAATCTCCTTTAATAATACAACCTATATTTGATAATTGTGTTCTTATTTGATGATGGCGACCCGTTTGCAATATTACCTCCAATAGGTGATACTTATCTGATGAAGCCATAAGTTTATAGTTTAATATTGCCTCTTTTGCGCCTTCTGTATTTTTTGTTACTACATATGATTTATTATTCTTTGGGTTCTTTTTGATGAAATTAATTAGTTCAGAAGCTTCTACTTTTGGAGCTTTCTCAACTATTGCCCAATATACTTTCTTAATCTCATGCTTGGTAAGCATCTTGTTAAGCCTTGATAGTGCTTTGTCAGTTCGGGCCATTATCAAAGCTCCACTAGTAGGTCTATCCAAGCGGTGTACTACACCTAAATATACATTACCTGGCTTATCATACTTTTCTTTTAAATACGTTTTACCATATTCACTGAGAGGAGTATCGCCAGTTTTATCTCCTTGTACTATATCACCAGCAGCTTTATTTACTATTAGTAAGTGATTATCTTCATAAAGTACTTTATCCTCGAATTTCATTTTATAAATACTTAATTAAGTGCTCTAAATAATTCAAATAGCAAAAGAGTTATTTTAATATTGCTCACGCTCATTAGGAAAGTCCTTAGACTTAACATCTTTAATATATGCTTGAACAGAACCCATTATTTCTTCTTTCAGATTATGATATCTACGAAGAAAGCGTGGTGAAAAATCTTGTGTGATACCCAACATATCATGAAGTACAAGAACCTGACCATCAACTTCACCTCCAGCACCAATACCTATTACAGGAATCTTAACGCTTTTTGTAACAATGCCAGCAAGTTCGGCAGGTATCTTCTCTAATATTAAACCAAAACAACCAGCTTCTTCAAGTAGTTTTGCATCACTTTTCAATTGATTAGCTTCTTCATTATCAGTAGCTCTAACAACGTAGGTTCCAAACTTATGAATTGATTGTGGAGTAAGCCCCAAATGACCCATAACAGGAATTCCAGCAGAGATAATTCTTTTGACAGATTCTAGAATCTCAAAACCACCCTCCATTTTAACAGCATTTGCACCAGATTCTTTCATAATACGAATAGAACTTGAAAGTGCTTCTTTTGAGTTTCCTTGATAGGTGCCAAATGGTAAATCAACTATAACTAATGGTCGTGTAGCCGCCCTTACAACTGATGATGCATGATATATCATGTCATTAAGGGTAATAGGAAGTGTAGAGTCAAAACCAGCCATTACATTTGAAGCCGAATCTCCCACAAGGATAATATCTATCCCCGAATCATCAAGTATTTTAGCAAAACTAAAATCATAGGCTGTTAGCATAGCGATTTTTTCTCCTTTAAACTTCATCTCCTGAAGTACGTGAGTTGTTACTTTTGATTTATTAATATTGTTTGCTGTTGACATTATATTTTTATGTTAAAACAATTAATAAGCAAAAATAAATCATTTTACTCAGAATAATGACAAATAGTAAAAAATAAATATAATAAATATTAATTATTTATTTTTCCCCCATTCCTTATCAAAGTCTATAAGGTATTTATTTAAAGTATCTTTCATATCTTTTCTTAATAGAAGTATACCAAAAAGATTGGGAAGTGTCATTGCTGCTATGGCAATTCCTGAGAAAGTCCATATAATGGTTGTATCTACAAAGGAGGCTATAAAAAAACCTAAAATATATAGTACTCTATAATGCACAACATATTTAACTCCAAAAAGATAAGTAACAGCTCTGCCTCCATAATATGACCAAGCAATAGCTGTAGAAAAAGCAAATAATAGTAAGCCAATTGTAATTATATATTCGCCTACATCACCAAAATAGCTTCTCTTAAAAGCCTCTATAGTAAGTGGAGCACTGTTTATTAAACTTTTGCCAGAGATAGTATATTTAGTGTTTTTAAAGTCACCATTATTAATGATAATATCACCTGTATATAATTCATTGTTTAGTTTGATAATAATATCTTCAGCAATAGAGCGAGAATGAAGTATGGTTAAGTGGTTTTGTATTTGACCTTCTATTACTTCTAAGTTACCAGAGAATAAGCCAATTTCTTTCTTATTAACATTATAGCGATATAAATCGTCAGCATCTTCAGCATTAGAGATATTATACTCCTTATCAAGTACTTTTGTACTAGCATATTGGAAAGTATTTTGATATTTTTCGTTCCACACACCAGAGGTAACAATAGCCAATCCTGTAAGAGTACAAATTATTACAGTATCGATAAAAGGCTCAAGAATAGCGACCATTCCTTCGGAAATAGGCTCATGAGCTTTAGCCGCGGCATGAGCGATAGGAGCAGACCCTTGTCCTGCCTCGTTTGAAAATAAGCCTCTATTTACACCTCTATTGAAAGCAAAAGCAAAAGTAGCCCCAAGGAAGCCTCCAGTAGCTGCAGCACCATTAATAACACCTCCAAAAATAGCATCAAGAGCTGGTACAATATTCTCCCAATTGTATAATATTACTCCTAAAACTCCAATAATATATATTAGAGCCATAGCAGGTACAAGTTTGTCAGTAACTTTCACAATTCTTTTAATACCACCAATAATTACAAAGCCAAGAAGAATTGATAATACTAGACCGGTAATCCATTGTTCAATACCAAAAGTAGAATAAACGGATGTGCTAATACTATTTATTTGAGGCATATTTCCTGTGCCAAAAGATGAAAGAATTGTAGCAAAAGCAAAAATAGCTGCTAGCCATTTCATATTTAGCTTATTCTTCATATAGTACATTGGTCCACCAGCAATAGATCCATCAGCTGCTACTTCACGGTATTTATGAGAAAGGCTAACCTCCACAAACTTGGTAGTCATACCAAGAAATGCTGTTACTATCATCCAAAATAGTGCAGAAGGACCTCCTAAATGAATAGCCAATGCTACACCAGCAATATTTCCAGTGCCTACAGTTCCTGAAAGTGCTGTGGCTAAAGCCTGAAAGTGGGTAGCGTCTCCTTTATCGGTTGCTTTATCATATTTTCCGCTAACAATTTGCAATGCATGTTTAAAAAACCGAATCTGTGGAAATCGTAAATAGATTGTAAAAAATAAGCCTGTTCCTAATAAAAGAAACACAAACCAAGTAGAACCTCCTACATATGAGTCTAATAATTTTAAATATTCATTTAATTGTTGCATATTATTGTTAGTTAATATTTATAATTTTAATTATGAGCAATTTACACACTTACGACTTTCTGGCATTATCAATATTCTTCCCATTTGAATGCTTGCTCCACAATTGAGGCATATTCCGAAATCATCATTATTAATATTATCCAATGCAGCTTGTAATCCGTTTTTTTGAATAAGTTTCTTATCCAGACTAGCCTGACTAATACTTTGATTATTAATAGCATCCATACGACTTACTCTGCCAATAGCACAGTCTGGAGCAATAGGTTTAACTTGCTCCTTTAATTCAATAATCTGAACCTCAGTTTTTACTAAACGTTTTTTAATCTCTTGGGCAAGTTTATCCTTTTCTTCTTGTGTCATAAGTTTGCTAAAATAAAGAAAAATATAAAGTAATGTACGTTTTACTTAAGTCTTATTTTTCACAAAAGCTAAAGGCTAATGTAAAAAAGGCTAAGAGACTAAATGCTGAATACGTATTACCAATTACAGAACAAACCTTATAAGCCCTTATGACTCTTATGTGGTTCTTTTCAAGGTGTCTTATGTGTATTTTAACTAATTTATGAATTTTATTTTTGTTAATACACCATAATGATCAGAAACTCTTCCAACCACATCTTCGGTAAATACTATTTGTGATTCTACTACTTCATAAGAGGAGTTATTCTTCATAAAAATATAATCTATTCTTCCAGGATATTCTCCACCAATAGTATTATGGATACTTTGTGCGGGTTTATTGTTTGCATCAGGATAAATATTTAAATAAGTGTCGGTATATATATTATTTTGCATTATTAGGTTATATCCTTCACTCCATGGGTAGTCACTAGTAGGGTTTACATTAAAATCACCACAAACAAAAGTTGCAATGCTATTGTTTGTAATCTCCTTTTCGTCAACCATTTGCTGTATATTTAGGATCTGATTATTCTGCTCGTCATCTGTAAGGGATGTTCTCCAATGTGTATGAACAGAAAATATATTTAGGTTACCATCTTGCAAATGGTAAGATCCATATATAGTTTTTCGAGATGTTATATTTGTTGTATTAGTATTTGTTGAAATATATCGGCTATCAGTACTAATTCTATTATGTTTTGATAATACAGCAACTCCTTCTTCCCATATATTCCAACCATAATGGGCCCAATCCCATACGTAATTATAATTTGTATCGTATTTTTCTTTTATTCTATCAGTAATAATTAAAGCCATATTATCTTCTCTAATTATTCCATTATTAATTGTAGAAGATTTGTTCTGTGCACATTCTTGAAAAACAATAAAATCAACATCCATTTTGCCAATAATATCTACTATTAAATTAAATTTCTTGTCTTGTTGCGACTCCTGATAAGTATGTAAGTTAATAGTTAGGATTAAATACTCCTTATTATTATTCTTAAATAAATTTGATTTTATATTATCTAGATTTGTTTCTTTATAATCAATGTCAATTGTTGTATTTTTTGTAATAATAGCATCACTGTTTTGTTTTGCCTTTACAACTATAGTGTAATTTCCTGGATTTGAGTAAGTATGGTTTCTTATAAAATCATTATTAGCAATAATGCTAGTACTATTATCACCCCAAGAAATAACTATCTCTGTAATTATATTATTGTCGTCTGTAATGTCTCCTTTTAAAGATACCGTCAAAGCCTCTGTGGTTGTACTAATAGTTAAATTAGGTTCTATAGCGATTGTTTCTTTACTACAGCTACTTATAAATATAAGAAGAATAGATAAGAGTGTAAATATCTTTTTTAAGTTGTAATTCATCGATTTTATAATATTTTAAATATTGAATCGCCAAAAGTAAATAAAAAATTCTTGAAATACGGCTTTTACTGTTTGAACTTAAGTCTTTTTAATGGTTTAATGGTACAATGATTTAATGGTACAATGATTTAATGGTACAATGATTTAATGGTACAATGGTTTAATGGTACAATGATTTAATGTTACAATGGTTTAATGTTACAATGATTTAATGTTACAATGGTTTAATGTTACAATGGTTTAATGTTACAATGGTTTAATGTTACAATGATTTAATGTTACAATGGTTTAATGTTACAATGGTTTAATGTTACAATGGTTTAATGGTACAATGATTTAATGGTACAATGGTTTAATGTTACAATGATTTAATGGTACAATAGTTTAATTATATAATTGTGTAATACTGTGAAAACTGAAGACTGAATTTACCTTATTTGACTTATGTGTTTATTTTAAAGGAGTCTATTGTGTTTCTTTTAAGGTGTGTAATGTGGTTCTTTTAGAAGAGAGCCTATGTGTTTAACCTTAACTGCTAAGTTGTTTCTTGCCAGTTCTAAAAGTAAAGAATTTCTGTACAAGGAAACTATAAATTACAACAACTGATACAGTAACTATTTTGCCTGGTAAAGGCCAGAAATCCAGTGTTTCTACAAATAGTTTTAGTAAGAAATAGTGTAATACAATTGATCCTCCAACACTTATGGCATAGCGTGATAATTGCATCTTGCCTTTAATTCTTGAATCGGTGAATGTTACATATTTTGCTAGTAAGAATCCTGTAGTAAATGTTATTGGGAATACAAAAATAAATGCTGCAATGTGTGGACTCATAGCAGTAAATCCTAACTCAACTATGGATTCGTTTACTACATAATGATAAAATATATAATATAGAAATATATCTAATGCCATATTTACACCTCCTGTAGCAGCATATTTATAGGTTTCGTATGGCAATGCTTTTTTGAATAAAGGATAAAAAATATCCAATATTCTAATGATAAAAAGGCCAATGTTTTCTGCTATTGTTTTCATATTTTCTTATTCTAACAGCCATACCTGGTCTGCCGACAGGCAGATGCAGTCGCATGAAAAAAATAATCATTTGATTGTGTTCCGATAGTTATTGGAATAAATAATTTTTTTTGTCATGCTCGTTTCATATTGTTTAGAGAATACAAAGCAACAAAAAAAAAGTGTAGAAATGATAATTATTGTTTGTCATTCAGGGGATTTTTTTAACCTATAATTTAGGTAATTATTCTGAATAAATATTAGCTGATATCAAGTTTATATTTTAAAATGTATTACCAATAACATATAAGGGAATGTTTTCAAGCCAGGTTTCTTTCCTATAGTTAGCCATAGAAGTACGAAATGATTTTTTAATTTTGTATTTAGTTTTAAAAGACACTAAACTTTTTGCTTTGAGATTCTCTTCTGCTTTAACTTCTAAAGGGTATATATTTGAATCTTGTTGTATAATAAAATCTATTTCTCCACTTGATTTCTCTGATTAAAAACTAATGCTAATGCAAAACCAATAAGTGGTAATAAAATTAATTGATTGCTTAGACCTACGAATGCAGCTTTTGGGTATTTGAAAACTATCTTAAAGTCCCCAATAACTAGTGATAATCCCATTCAGAACATTATAATTGCTAATGCAACTGGCAGTACTACTGATGTTAATATCGATTCTTCCATTCTTTTGTTTTAAAATTTTGGGCAAATGTAGTAATTTGTTTTTTATTTCAAAATATATGGTTGGAAGTTGTTAATTATCCAATATCATTTATGTAAAAAGTCCGTAATAACGGACCATCTGCTCGGAAAACCCCATGTTTCCGAGGGCAAAAGAGAAATATCGTGTATTTTAGGGCAGTATTTGTTTTTTTCATTACCTTTGATTTCTATTAAAAAATCAGATAGTTTTTCGAATGCAAAACAGTCCGTAATAACGGACTGGAATGTCTACCTTTGATGTGACGAATTAATTGAGTCCATAAATTTTATATATTTGAATTATGGCAAAAAAGTATGACAATGATTTTAAGGTTATGATAGTTGA
>QMPB01000181.1 GCA_003648395.1 Bacteroidota bacterium | reverse complement strand
TTATTAGCAAGTTTTACAAGGCTCTTATTTACATATACTTGGTCTTGATATACATTTGTGTTCATATCAGGATCAGTAGCTTGATGCCTCTGTAATTCGATATAGAAATCATCACCAAAAATTTCTTTAAACTCCAAAAGACTTTTCTCTGCTTCCTCAAAAGTAGAAGAAAGTAATTTCTGGGGGATTTCGCCACCAAGACAAGCCGAGCTAGCAATAATTCCTTCTTTGTATTTACGTAGTAAATCTTTGTCGATACGAGGTTTATAGTAATGACCATCAGTAAAACCAATGCTTGAAAGTCGCATTAGATTTTTATATCCAGTTTCATTTTTTGCTAGCAATACAAGGTGAGTTCTTTTGGAATCGTAGCGTATCTCTTTGTCGAGGTGAGTACGAGCCGACATATATGCTTCAAAACCAATAATTGGCTTAATACCTTCTTTGCTAAGCACCTTATGAAATTCTTTTACCCCAAACATATTTCCATGGTCAGTAATAGCCACCGAAGTCATGCCGTCTTTCTTAGCTTTCTTAACTAAATTCTTTATTTTAGTCATCCCGTCAAGAATAGAATACTGAGTATGCAAATGCAAATGAGTAAACTGCGGCACATTTTCCTTATCAACTTCAACCGACTTAATCTCAGCCTCAACCTCAGTTTCAACCTCAATCTCATTTTCCTCCTCATACGGCTGTGTATTCAATCCAATAGCTTGTATCTCGCTTGGATTATTCTTTTGAAATTCTTGAAACTCCTCAGATGTAATTCCTAATTTACTTTGATTGATAACAGCAAGTCGAACAAGCTCTAGAAAACATCTTGCAGTGGCTTCTACATCTGCAGCTGCATTGTGAGCAGCATCAAAATTACTTCCAAATAGTTTTTGGTGCAATTCTTCCAACTTTGGCCATTTATAGCCTTTTCCTCTTCCTCGAATAGCACAAAATTCTGTTGAGAGCTGCATAGTGTCTATGCTAGCTATCTTTTCAGTAGGGTTGTTGATGCCCTTTCTGTAGAACTCAGCACCTATTACATTATTATCAAAAGTGATATTATGACCAACAAGAAACTTACATTTAGAAGCAGATTCAGCAAATTTATTTAGCACCCAATCTAAATCTACGCCGTATTTCTCTGCTCGTTCGGTTGTGATACCGTGAATTTTTACAACATCATAGGGAATTGTATAGCCTTCAGGTTTAATTATATAATTCTCAACCTCAAGAAGATTGCCCTTAATATCATGAATTTGCCAAGCAATTTGAACCATACGAGGCCAATTATCGCTATCAGTTATAGGAGCTTTAAAATCAAGGGCTTTACCAGTGGTTTCCGTATCGAAAATTATATACATATTGTGATTGTTTGAGTGCTAAAAATAAGGTGTAAAATTAACTAAAATGAGGACGTAAAATTGGGATGTTGATAAAATGAGGGAAATTGTTTTTTTTGTTTAAAGCTTTCCCAAAATATTAATAATTAAAATCATTTATTCAAATAAAGGAGCTTAAAAATATTAAAGATAGAAAAGTTATTTGACCAAATTTAGAAATAACAAAATAATCAAATTTTACCTTTCCAATTAGATGAGTCTAAACTTGTTTGGAGCACTGCTCTAATAATTACAATTTTATCAATTTAAATGATAGGAAAATGAATTGTATATGGAAATACTTTTAAAGGTGCCATATTATAAATAATTTCTCAAATGATTGTTTTGATATCAGCAAAGATAATAAATTAATATCTTTGTGTAAGATAATAATTACTCCTCAGGATATCCAGTGATTTCACGAATTTGTTTATATAATGGTTCAAGGCTCTTATACATTTTTAAGTAAACTTGTTCAAACAGCTTTTTATATAAGATTGCATTTTCAGGTTTTGGCAGAAAAACATCTTTATACTTTACCATTGTTTTTGTAGCAGCCTCTAAAGTAGAATATTCTCCTATGCCATAAGCAGTTATAATTGCAGCACCAAGGCCTGAAGTTTCGTGGGTATTGCCTCTAATAACTTCCAAATTAAATATATCAGCAGCTATTTGACATATTTCGTCACTTTGGGCAGCACCTCCAGATACTGCTAATTTCTTGATTTTTAGATTACCACGTTTCTCCAATTTTCTCATTCCATCAAGTAAACCATAGCAGAGTCCTTCAATTACAGCACGATAAATATGTTCTTTCTTATGTACATCACCAAAACCTATAATTGCTCCTTTGGCATTCTTTTGTCCCAAACCAGGTGACCAATAAGGCTGCATAATCAAGCCCATTGCTCCGGCAGGAGATTTGTGAAGTAATTCATTTAAAACTTCTTCGGTGCTAATATTTAGTCTTTTAGCTTCAAGAACTTCTTTAAGTGCAAATTCTTCTTTAAACCAATTTATCATCCAAAATCCTCTGTAAATTTCTATTTCTGGATTCCACTTTTTAGGAATTACAGAAGGGTAGGCCGGTAAATATGCAATAGGTTCAAAGTATTTTTCCGTGGTAGTTTGTACCGTAGCAGTTGTTCCAAAACTCAAACTCGCCATTTGTGTATTAGTAACTCCCATACCTAATGTTTCACAGCCTTTGTCAGAGCCACAAGCTATTATTGGGGTTCCATTGGGAATACCAAATAGTTGAGATATTTCTTTTTTAATTATTCCTGATTTAGATCCAGGTGTAACTAATGGAGCAAGTTTTTCTTTTTCAATAGGGTAGAGATCTTTACTTAATTCGAGTAGGTCTTTATTTTCTGCCCAACGTTGTTTTTTATAGTTAAATGGAATATGTCCAATCTGAGAAGCAACAGAATCGGTAAATTCACCACTAAGTTTATAATTTAAGAATGAAGATATTGATACATATTTATCAGTTTCTTCCCATATTTTAGGTTCATTTTGTTTAATCCAATTGCTATGACCTTTGCGCTCAAGTTTTTTTATGGTATCTTCCACACCGAGCATTTTAAGGGCAAGACTCATTGCTATGTTTGGTTTGTAGGTATTTTTTGCCATACGTTGATCCAACCAAATTATTGCCGGACGCAATGGATTTCCATTTTTACCAACATTTACCATAGTAGCTCGTAAAGTGGTTATTCCTATTCCTTTAATCTTCTTGAAATCAGAATTATTTCTTTTATAAAGTATGGAAATAGCCTCTTTTAAACCATTCCAATAGATATTTGCATCCTGTTCTGCCCAAGCTGCTTTAGGACTTTTATATGCTTCGTAAAAAAACTGTTCTTTGTCTATTAAGTCACCTTTTACATCAAATAATAATGCTCTTATACTTTGAGTTCCACAGTCTATTGATAAAATCATAGTTTATTTTTTTTATTACAATACTTTATTAAACTTTAATATCTTTCGCCTGTCTGCCGATTAAGGCAGACAAAGTCGCAAAGCATTTATTATTAGATAACTAAATATATATGGTAAAATTTATTAATTCTTTATTTTATAAATGATTACGTAAATATTTAATTGTGAAAATTATAAGTTTAATAACTGTTTACCAGGATTCATGATATTATTTGGGTCAAAATGTTTCTTTAGATTAATCAAAACATCCATTTGTTCTTTCCCTAAATGTTCGGGCATCCATTTGGAAATCATACGCCCAACACCATGATGATGCGAAAGTGAGCCGCCACTTTTCTGAATCATATCAATTATTCCTTCTTGAAATTTCCTATATACGTTTACATCTGCTTCTTTAATAATAAAAATGAAATATAAATTTGTTCCTTGAGGGTAGAAATGAGAAGCATGTGTCATACAAATAGTTTGAGGTCTGCTCTTTACAAATTCACGTACTTCTGTATGAACCTTATGAAGTATATCCCAACTTACGCCAGTCTCTAAAGTATCTATCAGAATCCCATAATCCATAAGATCCTCACGAAGGTATGGGTCACGATAACGACCAGGTTCCCATTTTTTTACAGGAAATGATGTGAGATTCATAGCTCCATGTTTCTTGCATATTTTATGAACTTTCTTTTTAACTAGCTTCGTAAAATCCTTATCACCATCAGAAGTTCCTAAAAACAAACATCTTTCCATGGGTTTATAACCTCTTGCCGACATGAGTTTATCAAAGATAGTATTTTCAATTCCATATAATTTCAATCCATGATGAGTTTCTTCAGGGTCAGAAATTCTAAATACAGCAGGCATTCCAAATTCTCCCTGTGATATTTCTCTACAAGCATCAACTCCAGCTTTCCAATTGGGAAAAATATATCCAAAACGCTGTCTATTTTTAGGCATATATTTGTATATTTTCCAAGTGAGTTCTACTATTATTCCATAAACACCTTCGCTTCCTTTAATAATATCCAAAAGCTTTGGTCCATTTGCTGCAGCAGGATATTCTTTGGTAATTATTGTTCCAGAAGGACTTATCATTTCAACACCTAATACTAAATCGCCAGCATCGCCATAGTACGATGACTGCTGTCCAGAACCTAAGGTAATAAACCAACCTCCTACAGTAGAATATTCAAAGGATTGAGGAAAGTGCCCACATGTAAATTCGTGATTAGCATTGTATAACTTTGGAGCATCATTCAAGGCTTTTTCAAAAGCAGGTCCCATCATCCCAGCTTCAACTCGTACTGTTTGATTTGTTTCGTTAAAGCTTACTATTTTATTCAAATGTGTACTGAGAACTAAAGTTATACCTCCTTTTTCTGGATAATAGCCAAAGTTAACCGAAGAGCCACCACCATAAACATAGATTGGAATTCTTTCTTTATTGCAGTACTTTACAATTGTGCTTATTTCAGTTTTATTTCTTGGGTGAACTACTAGTTCAGTAATGTCTTTTACGATTTCTTTTCGTAAATTCATGGCCTCTTCAATAGTTTTTCCTGTAGAGTATTTAAGTCTATCGTATTCTTTAGAACTTACGTTTTCTTTATCGCATATTTTAATAAACTCTTCAACTTGATTATTGCTTAGTTTAGTAGGAATATTATCTGAAACAAGCTCATTGCCTGTGGTTTCCATCTTAGTAAATCCATCTTTAGAAATATTGAATTTGCTTATTAGTTCTTCCACTAATCTATCATTAGGGTGTTTAAATCCATTGGGATCACCATATTTAAAAATTGATCTAAATGAACCCTTATTGGGAGCTTCGTTTATCCATTTTGTTGTTTCCATATTCATTTATTTAGGTATTTCAAATTTCTTTTCTACTATGCTTATTTCTTGCTTAGTTTTCTCTTTATCCCAACTTAATTCTTTGGCAGCTAGTGTTGTGATTTTGTTAATAATCTCATTGCCAGGGTGTCCCAAAAGCCCAATACCCATTCTTCGGAATATTATATCTGAAAGTGTTATTGCCATTTCATTTTTTATTGCAAATTGTACTTCTGCTAATAATTCACCATCTGCATTTAGTTTTTGGTTTAGATTACTGTTGTTTTCTGCTAATTTCATAATAGAGTCTATTTCTGTTCCGTAGCAGCGAATAAGGTATTCAATTTGATGTGGCTCGTATTTATTGTACTCTTGTGTTTTTTCTTCAATAAATTTCTTATAATTCTTTATTTCACAGCCAAATAGTTGCGTAGTTTCAGAAATGGATTTCTTTTTTGGATATTTGAGAATTCTAATCACCTTATTTATTGCTTTCTCGGCAAGCATTCTACTAGTAGTATATTTTCCACCTTCAACAGTAATTAATCCTTCAATTCCATTCTTTTTCTCGCCTGTAATCTCGTATTTGCGTGATGATTTATAACTTTCTTCAGTTTGGTCTTCAACAAGAGGGCGTAATCCGCCATAGCAATATAAAATATCGTTATATTTTATCTTTTCTTTATTTCCATAAGCACTATTTACTTCTTTTATCAGCCCTTCAATAGCTTCTTTAGTAACTTTAAAATCTTTGGGTTTGCCAATAAACTCCTTGTCGGTAGTGCCAACTAAAGTATGATTTCGATAAGGGTGCAAGAAAAAGTGTCGTCCACTTTTAGAATATCCAGAATACGTTGTATCACCAATATTTTTATCGATAATAAAGTGTATTCCTTCGCTACGACGTAGGTCTTCGTTATGATTACCTTTATTCTTTACTTTATCAAGCATAATATCAGCCCAAGGACCAGTACAGTTTATTACTAATTTCCCTTTAATATCTTTCTTTATTCCACTGATTTTGTCAGTAACTTTTACACCTTTTACAATCTTTTTTTTCTTGCTGATATTTTCAACAATAAAATCATTCACTTCTGTATAATTTGCCACAGAAGCACCGTATTTTACCGCTGATTTAATGAACGAAAGTGTAAATCTTTCTGGAGAATGGCTAGAACAATCGTAATAAAGTTGACCGCCGACTAAGTTCTCTGATAAAGCATCAGGAAAAAGATTTAGAATTTGCTCTGCATTTAAGCTTTTGAAACTAGGCATTGATTTACTTTTATCCCAAATCCAATTTTTATCAAAAGAAAAAGCCTCATAAAGATACATTCCAATTTTCATGAGGTTAAAGCTAACTTTATCTTTCTTATAAGATGAAAACACAAATGGGGCAGGGTGGACGAAATTTGGTGCTATATTCATCAGAACACGTCTTTCTTTCAGTGATTCACGAACAAGTGCATATTCGAAAGTAGAGAGGTATCGCAAACCACCATGAATCATCTTTGATGTAGCTGCCGAAGTAGCACTTCCAAAGTCTGACTTTTCTACTAGAGCAACATCTAAACCTCTGCTAGCTGCTTCGTAGGCAATACTTGCACCTGTAATTCCGCCACCTATTACTATTAGGTCAAATTCTTTACCATCGTAATTATTTATAAATCTATCCATATCTTTAATTTATTATGTTACAGATTATTATATTGTTAGTTATTGTTTATTATTGAATAATTTTTTAACCAAATATCTAAACTTTCACTCATACTATCTTTCACAATTAAGCTAATATTCTTATTTTCAATAATATTTACTTTTAGTTTTTCGTAATATCTCAGAGATTTTTCTTTTGTACTATGGTTTTCAAAATAAATAGAGCCTTGCTTTTTGTAAATATTTGTTAAGTCATTGTAAAGCATTTTTGCAATGGAATTATTACTGAGCATTACTAAAAGCATTTGAATTTCCCAATCGAAGGCAGCAAAAATAACACTCTCAGAATCAACAGAAGGTGCTTCCTTTAATTTTGAAATTATTTGTTTAGGGTTTATGGTTACTGCTTTTTGTGCTAGGCTAGGGAGTATTAATACTCTGAATTCTAACCAATCTCTAATAATATTAATTGGTGAAAACTCATCATAATTTACAATTGTTTTAAATACACCTAGTCCACCATTTCGCTTATAATCATTTACAATAGTTGGTCTTCCATGAGAAATTGTAAGCCAGCCGTCTCTTGAAAGTCTTTGCAGAACTTCTCTGAGAGTTGGTCTTGTAACACCAATCAGTTCAGCTAATTCACGTTCTGGTGGTAATTTGTGTCCAGCCGTCCATTGGTTGCTTATTATAGCTTTTACTATTTCGCTTTCAGCAAATTGAGCTGGCTTTATTGGTTTTGTTTTCTTTTCCATAATACAAATTATATTGGTAAGAGGTCAGACCGCAAAGGTAATAATTTTATTTTAATACTGATACTTCTTTTTGGGAAAATACTAGTTTATCCTTCATTTTTAAACCTCCTCAAGCAGTGGCTTTTGCGATGGTAAAAAATATGAAATGCCGCATAGGGTAGAATTTCGTTAAGAAAATGGCAATTAGAAATCGTTTAAAAACACATCTTGTTTGACGAACGTTAGGTGCTGAACTCCTGAGAGTTCAGTGACTATAAGGAG
>QMPB01000180.1 GCA_003648395.1 Bacteroidota bacterium | reverse complement strand
CGATAGTGCTGCTTATCTTAAATTGCTTAAGCAGGCGGCTAATGGCAACAACAATGTGTCTATTATAAAGGCTAGAGATAAACAAGGAATGCTTGAAGAATACAAAAAAGCAGATATCTTTGTTATGGCTTCTTATACTGAGAGTTTTGGACTTGTATATGCCGAAGCTATATCGCAAGGACTACCTGTGATATATACAAAAGGGGAAGGGTTTGATAATCATTTTGAAGACGGAAATATAGGATTCTCTGTAAATCCTCATAGCCCGGAGGATATTGCAAGAGGAATTTCCAGTATTATAGATAATTATAACGACATTCAGAAATATTCTGAAACTGCAATTGCTAATTTCAATTGGGATAAAATATCCAAAGATTATTTTGAAGTATATTCTAATATAAAACGAACATGAAAATAATTGTTTCGCATGATGTTGATCATATTACTGCTAGTGAGCACTTAAAGGGTAGTTTTATTCCTAAGTTTTTTGTTAGAAGTAAAATTGAGTTTTTATTGGGCAAAATATCGTTTAAGGAATTCAGGCTTCGCTTAAAGTACACAATGGCCAATAAGTGGAATAATATTTCTGAACTTATGGATTTCAATGAGAAACATGATGTGCCGGCTACATTTTTTATTGGGGTCAATAATGGTGTTGGGCTGGATTATAATATTGAATTATCAGAAAAATGGATTAAGAAAATAGTTAGTAGAGGCGTTAGTTGTGGTGTGCATGGCATTGCTTACAATAATGCTGATGATGTGAAATTAGAATATGATACTTTTAAATCTATTTCGGGCCTTGATGATTTTGGCATAAGAATGCATTACCTTCGTAATGATGAAAACACTTTTTCGAATTTGGCAAAGGCGGGTTATTTATTTGACTCTACCGACTATGGGATAAAAAAGCATTATAAGATAGATAGTATGCATGAGTTTCCTTTGCATATAATGGAAGGTTATGAAATGGAGGCAGGAAAAAAATGGCAATCGAAAACAACAGAAGAGGCGGTTGCTTCTACCATTATAAAAATTCAGGAAGCAGAAGATGCTAATATGGAATATTTAACTGTTCTTTTCCATGATAGATATTTCGACGATTCTTTTCTGTCTTGGAAAAACTGGTATATACAAATTATTGCATATTGCAAAAGTAAAGGATATGAATTTATTGATTATAATACTGCAGTAAAAAATCTTAATACGAAGTAAATGAAAGAGATGCTTCCAAAACTCAGTTTTATTGCTCTTATATTAGTTATAACGAGCCTTCCTACTTTTAGAAGCTTTACACCTATTCTGATTGTTCTATTCGCATTATTGACCATTATTCATGCTGTAGTAAATAATGCATTCAGAATTTCAAATAAGAAAATTATTTTTACAGGATTAGCATTCTTTATGGTTCATTTAATATCAGTTTTCTATAGCGAAAACAAGGATATTGCTTGGTTCGATATTGAAGTGAAACTATCATTAGTGTTATTCCCCTTGCTATTTTCCATAGATAATAAGGTAATTAGCAGAAATAAGAATACAATCTTAGTCATCTTTTCTTCAGTTGTTGTTTTAGTAAATATTTATCTCTTATACATTGGGATGAGCAATGCACAGATAGTGGATTATATGCATATTACGAGAGATGAGGTTTGGCGATTTTCGTCAGAATATTTTTCAAAATATATTCATCCATCATATCTGTCGATGTATAATTTGTTTGTAATATCATTTCTTATAAAGACATTGATAAATAGTAAAAGTACTTATAAGATTTTATTGATTTTCATTATTTCTTTTCTTCTTATTACAATTTTCTTATTGCAAGCAAAAGCTGGATTTCTAGCTCTTGGCATAGTGTTGTTATATATTATAGTTCTTATTTTTCTTAATATTAAAAATAGAGTTATTAAATATGTTTTGCCAATAATACTGCTAGTTGGTATAGGTTATTCTATTTCTAGAAATTATAGAATGCAATTAATGTATAATTCGGTAGTTGAGATAATAAAAACTGGAGATTCTAAAACTAGTTCTACAGGCGTTCGCTTCGAAATATGGAAGGTTACAACATCACTTATAAAGCAGAATATTATATTCGGCGTAGGGGCTGGAGATATTAAGCCTGAACTGAATAAGATGTATGCTGAAGATTCAGAATACTTAGAAGAAGCTACCGAAAGACATTTAAATGTGCATAATCAATATTTGGAAACTTGGCTTGGTCAAGGAATTATTGGTTTTGTATTATTGATGACCTTATTTGTATTGGCTCTGCAGTTGGCATTGAAAAACAAAGATAATTTATTGGCTTTGTTTATTATTATTATTATGGTAAATTTCTTTCCAGAATCCATGCTAAATAATATGCATGGCGTTGTATTCTTTAGTGTTTTCTATTATTTTCTTACCCTTGTTAATAAGGAAGACTTGAGCTATTTAGAAAGTTAATTAAAACTACCAAAGTTCCTATACAAGATAGAAACTTTGGCATATTCAGATTATCCTAATTTTTCTTTTACAATTTTTGAGACTAAACTATTGTCTGCTTTTCCAGCTAATTCTTTACTAGCCATTCCCATTACTTTTCCCATATCTTTCATAGAAGAAGCTCCAGTTTTTTCAATTATTGCTGAAATTATATTTGAAATATCCTCATCACTCATTTGTTCTGGTAAGTATTCTTCAATAATTTTTGCTTGATAGGTTTCCTCTTCATAAGCTTCGTCTCTACCTTGTTCTTTATATATTTTGGCAGATTCTTTTCGCTGCTTAATTAATTTCTGCAAAGTTTTCAACTCTAGCTCTTTAGGAACTTCAGCAAATGAAGTGTCTTTTCCTGTTTTCAATAATAGTAGTGCAGATTTTATAGCTCGTAGCGATTCTAGTTTACGCTTATCTCTAGCCATCATTGCTGCTTTGATATCTGTATTTATTGTTATTTCTAAGCTCATAGTTATGTGGGTTTTAATTGTTTTTAAAAAGCTGTTGCAAAGCAATTCATACTTTATTTTACAAATAGATTGATACTTGCAAGGCTGACGCAAAATTAATTTAAATATCGCATAAGTTTTTAAAAAAAATGCCGTAATAAAAGATTATTACAGCATTTTGCTTTTAGTTTTAGACTTATACTAATCTACGTTATCGTGTAGGAACGAATTGTTAGATTTAAGTCCTTCTTCCCCGCCAAGAGTATACCGACTAATAGGTGAGTTACTAGTTGATGGGTTTTCTTCTAAATTAATACCTCTACGAATATATGCAGGAGTATTCTCTAGATCCTCTAAGTCGCTAATGTTATTTAAGTTATTACTTAACGATTTAAGTTGCTGTATTCTATCATTAGCTTTCTGTTGGAATTCTCTATTTATTTCAGGGGTTGTATCTTCCCACTTCTTTTTATCAATCTCGTGCTCGTTTCTGCTTACAGTTTTTTCCTCACCATCAAGGGTGAATATTCTAACCTCTTCTGATTGGTCTTCCTTCTTAAGCTCCATTTCTGAAGTGTTTGTTTCAGTTTTAAACTTTGTTTGAGTATCAACAGAAGTTTCTGTTAGTGGAGCTTTAGTTATCAAAATCATATCCTCATCAGCAGGCTCCATCTGTTTTTGATTTTTAAGAATAGGCTCTTCTGTTGCCTTGCTTAAATCATGTATTACTTTTTTAGGTTCTCTATGAGCTTCTGTTTTTGCAGATTTTTCTACATCACTATTAGTTTCAAAACCCGTTGCAACTACTGTTACTCTTACTGAATCTCCAAGGTCTTCCTCTGTTCCATTACCCCAAATAATATCAGCATTCATTCCTGCTTCATCTTGAATATAGTCTGTAATAGTAGCAATTTCATCCATATCAAATTCACTATTCCCTGATGCCATAAATAATAATATATTTGATGCACCATCAATATTATTATCATTTAATAATGGAGATGCTAATGCATGCTCAACAGCTTTAAGAGCTCGGTCTTCGCCTGATGCTACTCCAGTTCCCATTATTGCAACTCCAGAATTACGCATTACAGTCTTAACATCTTCAATATCCACGTTTACATAACCGGTAACTGTTATAATCTCAGCAATTCCTCGTGCTGCATCAGTTAATATATCATCGGCCTTGCCAAATGCAGCTGTTAATGTAAGATTACCATGTAACTCTCTTAGCTTATCATTAGAGATAATCAATAGTGTATCTACATTCTCACGTAATTCTTCAATTCCAGCTTCGGCTTGTAGTTTTCTTTTGCGTCCTTCAAATTTGAAAGGAATTGTTACAATACCAACAGTAAGAATACCTAATTCTCTTGCCGCTTTAGCAATAATTGGGGCTGCTCCAGTTCCGGTTCCACCACCCATTCCTGCTGTGATAAATAACATTTCTGTATTACCACCTAAAATTTCTTTTAGCTCTTCAATATTTTCGATGGCAGCATTTTTTCCTACTTCAGGAATCGCGCCAGCACCTCTACCTCCTGTTAAAGTAGCGCCTAGCTGTACTTTATTAGGAATAGGGCTTGTATCCAATGATTGAGCATCGGTGTTGCAAATAATGAAATCCACGCCATGGATTCCTTGTTTAAACATATGGTTTACAGCATTTGAGCCGCCACCACCAACTCCCACAACTTTTATCATGGAAGACATTTCTTTTGGTGCATCGAATTCTATCATAGTATTGTATTTTTACTTTGTAAATATATTGGTATTCAACGGTTGCACTATTCTTAATTTAGCCTTTTATTAACGATATATTGTTAATTAGTATGCTCTTACACCTTGTAGTTAAAAGCATAGATAGGGACTCTTATATCAAATATTGTCGAATACCGGTTTTTATAATCTAATTATCCAAATCGCTTTCGAAAAACTCTTTTCCTTTCTTAAAGAAACTGTCAAAGAAGCTTCCTTTATCTTCTCCAGTTCTATCAGCAACTTCTGGCTTATTAGCGCCTTTTACACTACTGCTTTTTATTCCGCTGATAACGAGGCCTATACCTGTGGCATATTGAGGACTGCTCAATTCCTCTGGTACATTGTCGGCTAAATGCTCGTTTGGATAACCAATACGTGTATCCATACCTGTTAGGAATTCAAAAATTTGAGCAATATGTTTTAACTGAGCACCGCCACCAGTAAGTACTATTCCTCCAATAAGTTTCTTCTCAAAACCTGAATTCTTAATTTCGAAGAATACGTGTTCAACTATTTCTTCAATTCTTGCCTGAATTATGCTTGCTAGGTTTTTAAGAGTTATCTCTTTTGGAGCACGGCCTCTTAGGCCTGGAATTGATACTATCTCTTCTTCTCTGTTTTCGCTAGCAAGAGCTGATCCAAACTTAACTTTTAAAGCTTCTGCTTGATTCTTTATAATGCTACAACCTTCTTTTACATCTTCAGTAATAATGTTTCCTCCCAAAGGAATTACTGCAGTATGGCGAATTATTCCATCTTGGAAAATTGCTACATCCGTAGTTCCTCCACCAATATCTACTAAAGCAATACCTGCTTCTTTTTCTTCTTCTGATAAAACAGCTTCTGCCGATGCTAAAGGTTCTAATATTAAGTCCTCAACATTCATTCCTGACTTTACAATACATTTATTAATGTTTTTTGCAGCAGTAATTTGTCCTGTAATAATATGGAAATTAGCTTCTAAACTAATGCCAGACATACCTATTGGGTCTTTTATCCCTTGCTCTTTGTCAACAATGTATTCCTGTGGAATTACATGTATAATTTCCTCACCAGGTTGCATAACAAGTTTATGCATATCGTTTATAAGAGTATCAATGTCGTTCTGATCTACTTCATCATCCAAAGTATTTCGTACCAAATTGCCTCTATGCTGATGGCTTTTTATATGCTGGCCAGCTATGCCCACATATACATGGTCGATATGTACAGTACTTTTTAGAGAGGCTTCATCAACTGCTCTTTTAATGCTTTGTACGGTTTTTTCGATATTGGCTACTACGCCTCGGCTAACTCCAATGGATGGTGATTTGCCATAACCTAATATCTCTAGTTTACCATACTCGTTCCGACGGCCCACTATGCAGGCAATCTTTGTTGTTCCGATATCTAGACCAACAATTATTTCTGAGTTTTTCATTATTATTTAATATTTAGTGCACACTATTTGATTCTTATATTTTAAACTTATTTTCTTATATATATTCCATTTGTGATGTCCTAAGCCTTTCTTATAAAAGATTTTTAATTTCTTAAATTTTCTATCTATATTTTTGGCTTCGCCAAATTCTATGATATGGCTGCTCACTAATGGTATTAATGTATATTCTCCGTTGATATCAATATTTATTTGGGCTATTTGTAGCCCCAATAATGTATCTTTATCTAGGTATTTTGCAATTGCGAAAACATCTTTTAATAATGTATTGTCAACTATGCTATCAAGTTCTTCGGGAGTATAATTCTTAGTGTAAAAATTTATGTTTGGAATTACTCCATTACAAATAGGAACTCGTGCTGGATACTTTGTTTTTATTGGAATAATACGACCAACATCATCCAAATAGTAGTTGTTATTATCACTGTCAATTATCCTTATAATAGCTCTTCGCTGTTGTATTTGTAACTTTAGCTCAGCTTGTAGTGTGATGTATGCATTTACATTCTTAATATATGGAAGTGCAATAAGGTCGTTTTGCAGTTCTTCTAGATTTATGTTTTCAATCTTATTTCCCTTAATACTATCGTAATGTGTTGTGATAAAATTATTAATATCTTCGTAAGTTAAGAATCTATTCAAATCATTTTTCTCACGATAATCAATACTAACATTAACCTCTGAAATAGTAGATTTAAAATAATTTTTTTGCGCAATTATTCCAACCACTATTATCGATAGAGGGATTAATATCCATACTAATATTTTCAGAATTTTGCGTACTATTTGCATAATGTTTCTGATATTTTACTTACCAATTTATTAATATCTCCTGCTCCCATCATTAAGGTTATCTCCGATGAGTTTTCCGAAATGTATTTTTCTATATTCTCTTTCGAGATTAATTTCTTGTTCTTAATGGTTATTTTATCCAATAATAATTGTGAGCTAACTCCCTCAATAGGTAGTTCTCTTGCTGGATATATATCCAATAGAACTACTTTATCAAGTTTTGATAATTCATTAGCAAAATCATTGATAAAATCTCTTGTTCGGCTAAATAAATGAGGCTGAAATATCCCCATTAACTCTTTACCATTATACATCTCTCTAGCTGCGGCTATTGCTGCTTTTATTTCTGTTGGGTGATGTGCATAGTCGTCAATAAGTATATGATTATTGCAATCGATAATTAGCTCAAATCTACGCTTTACTCCCAAATAACTTAATATCGATTTACGAAGTTTCTCTTCCTCAATATTCAATATTTTGGCAACGGATACTGCCGCTGATGCATTTAATAAATTATGACGACCGGGCATTGATAT
This sequence comes from Bacteroidota bacterium, assembly GCA_003648395.1. Next base: position 456 of record QMPB01000180.1, on the reverse strand, counting down.
TCTAAAATCTTTCCTATAAAAAGATGTAGAAAATTCTTGTTTACCATCTATAATTCCCTTAGGAATTAGTTGGTAAAAAATATTTTGTCCTTCACCATAATATTCTATATTTTGTTTAAAATTTTCTGGAGCATCAACATCCTCACAAAGTAATAATGTTCCACCATCTTTTATATTGTTTGCAAATTCAAAAAATGAGTGTTTTAAAGAGTCCGTATTTTCATAAATATCTAAATGATCGGCATCCATTGACGATATTATTGCAATATCGGGGTGAATATGAAGGAATGATCTATCAAACTCATCGGCTTCCACCACCATTATCTTAGCATTCTTATTTAGTATAAGATTGGAATTATAATTAGTAGCAATACCACCAATAAATGCATTAACGGCCATTCCCGACTCATTTAAAAAATGGGCGACCATACTTGTAATGGTAGTTTTGCCATGAGT
>QMPB01000179.1 GCA_003648395.1 Bacteroidota bacterium | reverse complement strand
TCCTTCTTATTTTTTATATGAAATACTCCAACAAGAAAATTTAGATATTCTCTAACATACATATCATCATACAAAGGATTATTTTCCGGCAAATATCCAATTAACTCCTTAATTTTCAATGGTTCTTCATAAATACTATGCCCCATTACTTCAACTTGTCCAGAACTAGGAGGAATATAACAACTAATAATTTTCATTAATGTTGATTTTCCAGCTCCATTAGGCCCTAGAAGCCCAACTATTTCACCCTTTTGTATGTCAATACTTAGGTTATCTAAGGCTTTTTGCTTACCGTAAATTTTGGTAATATTAGATACTTTAATAGACATAATAGTTAACTATTTACGTTTTTTAGCCCAAGAATCCTTAAGAGAAACTGTTCTATTAAATACAAGATTCTCACTCTTACTATCCTTATCTACACAGAAATATCCAAGACGTTGAAACTGAAATCTATCGCCATTTTTTACCCTAGCAAGAGATGGTTCCAATTTACAATTACTTAATACTTTCAGTGAATTTGGATTAATAAATTCTTTGAAATCAACATCTTTATGACCTAGTGGGTCTTCATCACTAAACAGTCTATCGTACAATCTAACTTCTGCATCAATACACTGCTCGGCACTAACCCAATGAAGTACGCCTTTTACCTTACGACTGATACCAGAACCGCTTTTCGTTTGAGAATCATAAGTACAATATATTTCTGTTACATTGCCATTTTCATCAGTTTTATAGTCCTCGCACTTTATTATGTAAGCACCCTTAAGTCTTGTTTCCTTACCAGGAGTCAGCCTGAAGAATTTTTTAGGAGCATCAATCATAAAATCATTGCGCTCTATATAAATATTTCGTCCAAAGGGTAAAAGTCTAGTGCCGCTATTCTCATCTTCAGGGTTATTAATAAGCTCAATATTTTCAAATTCTCCTTCAGGATAATTAGTAATAATTAGTTTTACAGGATCAAGCACCGCCATTACTCTATCAGTAGTCTTATTAAGATGTTCTCTCAAAAAGAATTCTAGCAAGCTGTATTCAATAACATTATCACGTTTTGCAACTCCAATTCTATCGGCAAAGTTGCGAATTGATTCAGGAGTAAATCCTCTACGTCTCAACCCAGAAACTGTAGGCATACGAGGGTCGTCCCAACCACTTACATAATTTTCTTCAACTAATTGAAGCAATTTACGCTTACTCATAACTGTATAGTTAAGATTTAGCCTTGCAAATTCAATTTGTTGAGGACGATCTTTTGTTGCTATCTGGTCTAAAAACCAATTGTATAATGGACGATGATTTTCAAACTCAAGAGTACAAATAGAATGTGTGATTCCTTCAATATAATCACTTTGCCCATGGGCGAAATCATACATTGGGTAAATACACCACTTATCTCCCGTACGATGATGGTGAGCATGTAAAATTCTATACATCACAGGATCGCGCATTTGCATATTGGGTGAGTCCATATCAACTTTTGCTCTTAGAACTCTTGTCCCATCAGGAAAATCTCCTTTGCGCATTTTATCAAATAAATCCAAGTTTTCTTCTACAGAACGACTCCGAAACGGGCTTTCTACACCAGGCTTCTGGGGTGTGCCTCTTTGTAAACTTATTGTCTCTGAATTCTGATCATCGACATAGGCTTTTCCTTCTTTAATTAGTTGTACCGCCCAATCGTAAAGCTGACCAAAATAATTAGAAGTATATTGTATATCACCATCCCATTGAAAACCAAGCCAGTTTACATCCTCGATAATACTATTTACATATTCATCATCCTCTTTTGTTGGATTGGTATCATCAAAGCGTAAGTTTGTTTTTCCTTTGTATTGATTTCCTAATCCAAAATTTAAACAAATACTTTTGGCATGACCAATATGAAGATACCCGTTCGGCTCTGGAGGAAAACGAGTATGAACTCTAGATTCATTTTTTCCTTCTTTTAAATCTTTCTCTATTATCTGTTCAATAAAATTGAGACTCTTTTCGCTACTTTCTTCCATCAATATTGATTCAATATATATTATTAAAAGTGCAAAAGTAATGAATTTGTCTATTGTTTTTATGGGATTAAAATCTATTTACAACACATAGACGATGCTTTAATCCAAATAGCAATTGTTTAAAAGTCTTGTTATAAAAAATACAATGTAGGCATTAATACTAATAATTACTCTATTTTTACATAAATATATAGAATAATAATTTTTTATTCTAGTAAGTAATAATTAGACTATTATCGAAATACTAAATACTACAAGATAATTGTATATAGTTGTGTTTCAGTCAATTCAATACATATTATATAACATTTTATTCATAGGCTATAATTCAAAAAAAGGGGGAGATATTATTCTTAAAATTCAACTTTATATCTTTTGTTAAAAAATTTTAAAACCTGTTTTTCCAAGCTGATTTTATAAACAATCTATTGTGAATTACTTTATATATAGAAACTTACATATCAGATATAATAAATGCTAGCTTTGTTTTTATAAACTTTTAAAAAATTAACTATGAAAAGAAATTTATTATTATTAGTTGCAATTTTCATTGCAGGAAGTATGAGCGCTCAACTTTATGTTGGTGCAAGAGTTGGATATGGCTTTGGTGCACAAAAGTATGCTGTAGGCTTTACACAAACAGATAAGGCGCAAGAAAACATCTGGGGAAGTATGGGACAAGGCTTACCAATGGGACTTAAAGTAGGTTACTATTTCAATGACAATTTAGGAATTGAATTGGGTGTTAACTATTGGATTGGTGCGGAACAAACTGCTGCTGATGTTAATTTAACAGTTGCTCCAGGTATGGTTTATACTAATCTAACTACAGCTAAATCTAGTCAACTTAGAATTATGCCTCAATTGGTGTACAAATCAGACATGGGTATTTATGGTCGTTTCGGAATGGTTATTCCTCTTTCTGGTTCAACGCTAGTTACTAGTACTGAAGTAATGCCAGGTGCAGCAGGACCAACAACAACAGAAGCTGAAAAGCAATATAAAGGATCTTTTGCAGTAGGTTTTGCAGGTGCTTTTGGTTATGCTTATGAATTAAGTGATAATATGCATTTATTTGGTGAGCTTGAGTATATAAGCCTAACTATCAAAGGTAAAACTTCTGAAGTTACTAAGTATTCTGTTAATGGTACAGACCAATTATCAGCTATGACTACTATCCAAAAAGAAACTAATTATGTTGATAAATTAGATGACACATCTAATAATACTACTTATAATGCTTCACCAGATGCTTCTAAACCATTAGATGATTTAAGAACATCTACTGTATATTCTTCATTAAGATTTAATGTTGGTATCACAATGGCTTTCTAAATATACATTATTATTTAGTATTAAATTCAAAAGAGCTATTTCCCAATAAGGGAAATAGCTCTTTTAAATTATTAACAATTTTAATATTAAATAATAAAAAAGGCGAAGTATTTATTTTTTTTATGTATCTTTACACTTGTATAGTAAAATTTTAAAAATATTAATTAAAAAAATCATTATGAAAAGGATTACACTATTATTATTAGTGGTAGTATTAGCATTTAGTGTAAGCGCACAAGATGTTAATACTCCAGAGAAGCTTGTATCAAAGAAAGGGTTTCCTATTTTACCAGAAGCTGGAGATTTTTCTTTAGGAATTGATGCAACACCATTTTTTACTTATGCAGGTCAATTACTAGGAGGTAATGCCGCATTTGCACCAACATTTACATGGACAGCAGCAAACCCAATGCGTATTTCGGGTAAAATGATGATTAACGAACATACAGCTTATAGAGTAGCTTTTAGATTAGGGATGTCAAATAATAAAAATAGTGCCTATAAACAACAGGATGGGCAAACTGATCCATTGGTAAGAGTAGAAGACACTTGGTCAAAATCACAAATGAATGTTGGATTGGGAGCTGGTTTGGAAAAAAGTAGAGGTAATGGTAGATTGCAAGGTATTTATGGTGCTATGGCTATGTTAAGCATTGGTACAGATAAAGATACTTATGAATATGGAAATGCCTATTCATCAACAAATATGACTCCTAATAGAAAAGATTTTAATGGAAATGATTTAGGTTCTGCTTGGGTAATGGAAATTAAAAAAGGAACTGCTTTTGGTTTTGAAGCAATAGCTTTTGTTGGTGTAGAATATTTTTTCGCTCCAAAATTATCAATTTCTGGAGAGTTTTCTTATGGTTTAGGTTTCAGTTCTATAGGTGATGGAAATGCTACAATTCAAAGTTGGGATTTTGCAAATAGTGCAGTTAAAACATCCACTACTTCTACAGGAGGTGCTAGTAATTTTACTCTAGATACTAGAGCAACAGGTGTTCTTAATTTGAATTTCTACTTCTAAAAAAAACTGGATTTTTAAATACTTATTGAAAAAGCTTACCGAAATTTCGGTGAGTTTTTTTTTGGCACAAAATATGCTACAAAACCTGTTTTTAACAAATCACTAACCATGAAAACAATACAAATTATTTTAGTGCTATTTACTCTTACATTCTTCGTTTCATCTTGTGAAAAAGTTAGTAATGTGGAAGTTACAGTTATTAAAGATTGTACTGGCTCTTATCTTAGATACGAAGGAAAAGATTTTCAAATTTGTAATATTGAAACAGTTAAAAATATTCAAAATGAAACAGTAATTAAAGCTTCATTTAAAAAAGTTAAAGAATGTAAATCTGATACTCTTGCTGTTTGTATGATGTATCATGAGAATGAAGGTTGGATAGAGGTTGCTGAGATTAAGAACTGAAAATATTTTTGTCAAGTAAGCAGATGAATTAAAATCATATGCTCACTGCAATACGCATCTACTGAGCTAAAGTAAATCTTAAATTAATACCTGCCTTAATATTTGATGTAGGGAACTGTGAAGAAACAAATGGATTATTTACCACCTGATCATAAAAAGCTCTAAATGTTAGGCTTTTACTAAACTGATAATCAGCTGAGAAATTAATACTCATAATACTTTGCCCCTGACTAATTTGATCAACATCCTCTATAAGTTTACGCAATACCGTTTTATTCTCTCTAATTGAAAAGTCTAACCTTAATTGTATATCACTCTTAAATGTTTTAGAACCTCCACCAAGTTTCAGTTTTAGAGGAACTTGCTTAAATCTGTAACCAGTACCAATAATAAGCTCATTAGACTTTATTTCTGTAATTTGATTATTGGCAAAACTCATTGCAATATTCCTAGTCTTTTTAATAGCTATTTTAAGAATCAAACTATTTTCAAGGGTCATATCAAGATTAATAAGAGGACTAAATTGCTCATTAACACTTATCATTGTCATATCGTACCTAGGAATATAATTACCTCCAAGTTGGTCTCTAACCCATGAATAACCATCTTCTCCTTCTTTCCATAATATATTGGTAGTATAATTTCCAACGGTATACATTGACTTATATGCATGAGAAATAGTAAGCGTTTTAAACCATTGGTCTATAAAATCAATTTTAGTAAGTCCGCTATAAGTAAGTCGCCAATTTGGTTTTGGAATTTTAGGGAAAGGTGTTAATGGAACCGACTCAACATCCTGACCACTATATGCCGCCAAGAAAGAATACATCATAACTTCCATATTTGTTCTGCTATAACCATCAGGATAAAGTACTCCATTAAGAGTATCTTGTATATAGCCTCCATTCCAATAAGGGCTCGATGTTGCTAAACGTTCTGCAATAGGTAATAAGAACGACTTGAAATTCTCAAAATTCTCATTTACATGTGTTTTATTATCGTCAGAAGCAAAACTTGTACGCCATGTTCCATAGCTAATGGAGAACATACCTGTTTGGGTTGGAGTATATGAAGCATAATCGTTTGCAAGTGTATCGAATCGCCAATATTCTTGTTGAATACTAGAATAATTCCTTGAGAAAGTTATTTCTATCTTCATGGAAGGTACAGGCTCTACTGATATTCTAGCATTCATTATATCAGTATGTTTCTTAATTGTAGGGTTATTTAGTTGTTGACTTTGAGAAATCCAATTATTCTCAGCAGCACGTTTTGCAATATTAACTTGCGAACCAAATACAAAATCCCAGCCTGGTGCATTATTATCGATATCCATACCAAAGTATCGTGGTGATTTATTAAACCCCGGTAATAATGTTCCATTAGATTCTGTATAAGAAAAATTAACATTACGTACCATCATCATTACCCTTAAACTAGCATCAAATATTATTTTACCCCAATTCTTTTTTGCTTTAGTAGAATCTGATTTCTCATCAATAAGATTCAATGTCGTTCCCCTATTATTCAATCTATTTCTTCTACTTTTCTGATTAATCTTCTTCAAATATTTAACCTTATTATAAAGAGTAACTAAATTACCAGTGGAATTTACTTGTATTTTTTGCGAATTCTCTATTGTATTACCTAAAAATGGTGTTGAAAGTGGTGCTGTTGTCCATCGGTAATCACCTCCATATTTAGTTGTTAGATTAATCCAGCTTAGAATTGGTATTTTATTTATTGGAACAGAATAATTGATATTATAAATCTGTTTAAAGTTTGTAACTCTTCCAAGGTCTGATACACTTTGTATTATCGAATCTCGCATATCGTGCCAATAAGGGGAATCTCTATCAACTAAACCTGCAGGTTCGTCAATCCTAGCTTGAACAATCGCTTTATAATCAAGTTTTAGAGAACGGCTAAAATCATATCTAAAGTTATAGTTTCTGTTCCAATTAAAAGTTTTTATATAGGTTGGATTTATAATAATTAACGATTTGGTCTTCTTTCTCAATAAATTTTCATTATACAAGCGCGAAACATCAGTTCTAAAGCCTAATTGTTTGGGCAGAAGGTTGAAATTAAAGTCACGAATAAGAGCAAAACTTTTATGCTTTCGCAAGAATTTTATTTTAGCAAAAGGTTTATAATTCTTTGGATTCTTAGTATAATTATAGCCTATTGCACCTTTATAAGTTTTTTTATCGTCGTACTGAATATCAATATTTCTATGGTATTGCTGAGAATATTGATATGTAAAATCAAAGTTCTCGATATCGTAAATATGAGGTTTTTTGCTAGTTCCCGTTCGCATTTTTTTCATATTCATCAGATTGAAGCTTGTTCGCTTTGTATAATCTGTGGAAATAGATTTAATGGAATCTCGCTGCTGTTTATCTTTAAAAGTTGATAAATCGTCTTGATATTTTATATCTGGATTTAGAGGATTATACTCAGGGTCTTTAAAGGATTCGCTAATGTCGTAATGCATTGGAAGACGAATACCCGAGGTTTCGGGGAAGAATTTACCAAGCTCAAGATTAGTGGCAAAATCATAACCATAAATATTCTCTTGCTGGCGTTCATTTACCTTCTGTTCAATAGACCCGAATCCTGCTGTACTAATATTACCTGCTAGTACAATATTACCCAAATCTGCCAAATCTGCGGAGATTACCGTATTTGCAGCCCAACCACCTTGTTCATCAAAGTCGGTCATTCTCAATTCATTTACCCACACTTCAGCGCATTTATCTAGTCCATCATCAGAAGTACTTCCAGGTATCGACTTTGGGTTTCTAATACCAACCATTATCGTTTTAATGGAGCTTAAAGTTGGTGTTCCTACCACAGTTATTCTATTAGAACCATCCATTTGAATAAACGGAGTAAGTAAATTAACATTTCCGCTTGGATTCTCACGCATGATAATATTTCTTGCTTGCTTTGCATTTAGCAATTTAGCAATTTCTAAAGCTATTTCATTCTGTGTAGGCCAAATATCTGTTGCATCAGTACTATACCAAGGCGTTAAATATAAAGGAATATCATATTCGTAATAGTTTTGCGTAAAATCTGTTCCTAATCTAATAAAGAAATGTAGCTCTCCATTATCAATAGGCTTATTATCATAAGCTTCTTCAG
>QMPB01000178.1 GCA_003648395.1 Bacteroidota bacterium | reverse complement strand
TGGTGTGGAATTGAGTTTGATGAAAGCATTGTTGCTGGTGGAGATTTTGGCCCTTATCGCCAATCTGACCGCAAAGAACTTTACGTAAAATATGCCCAAGAATTAATTGATAATGGTAATGCATATTACGCTTTTGACACTACCGAAGAATTAACTGCATTGCGTACAGAAGCAGAGAATAATGGCGATACTTTTACGTATTCTTCAGCAAATCGTGATGGTTTAAACAATTCTGAAAATCTTGGATTAGAAGAGGCAAAAAAGAGAATTGCTAATGGTGATGCTTTTGTAATTCGTTTCAAAATGCCAATTAATTATGAACTAGTGATGAATGATATTGTTCGTGGAGAAGTAAAAGTTAATACCTCTGCTTTGGACGATAAAATTATATTCAAATCTGATGGAATGCCAACATATCATTTAGCAAATATTGTTGACGATCATTTGATGGAAATTTCACACGTTATCAGAGGCGAAGAATGGCTACCGTCAATGGCTTTACATATTATGCTTTATAAAGCTTTTGGCTGGGAAGCTCCTGAATTTGCTCATTTACCACTGCTTTTAAAACCAAAAGGAAATGGCAAACTTAGCAAACGTGATGGCGATAAACTTGGTTTTCCTGTTTTTCCTACTCAATGGGTTAATCCAGAAACAAAGGACACTTCAATGGGTTATCGTGAAGAAGGATATTTTTCTCAAGCATTTATCAATATGTTGGCTCTTTTGGGCTGGAATAGTGGTACTGAACAGGAGATATTCTCTATGGAAGAGCTAATCCATGGTTTTAGCCTTGAGAGAGTAAATAAATCTGGTGCTCGCTTTGACCCAGAAAAAGCTAAATGGTTTAACCATCAATATATGCTTTTGGCTAAAAATGAAGAATTGGCTAAAATGTTTTCTTCCATTCTTAATGAGAAAGGTGTTGAGTTTGAGAATGATAAACTCATTAAAATTATAAGCCTTGTAAAAGAAAGAGCAACATTTGTAAAAGACCTTTGGGGACAATCTTCATTCTTCTTTGTTGCTCCAACAGAATATGATGCTAAAGTTGTTAAGAAACGTTGGAAGGAAAATACTCCTGATATTATGCGTTCTTTAGTAGAAATTGTTTCAAATATTGATGATTTCTCAAGTGAGAATACCGAAGAAATAATTAAAGCTTGGATACAAGAAAAAGAACTTTCAATGGGTGCTGTAATGAATGCATTCCGCCTTAGTATAGTTGGAGCTGGAAAAGGCCCTCATATGTTCGATATTATTGCAATTATTGGCAAAGAAGAAACAATCAAGCGATTGAACAATGCCATTGAAAATATTAAACGATAAATGGTAATGTGGTGGATAATCAAATCACCAAATCACTAATTTATCCCGAGAAATCGGGAATAATCAAATAACTAATTTACCCCGAGATATCGGGAATAATCAAACAACAATGACAAAATCAATAATATCAACTATTCTTCTTTTCATAGGACTAAATTCCTTTGCTCAGGACGACATTAAAATAATGCAATACAATCTGTTAAATTATGGAAATATAACATCCTATTGTACAGTTACTAATAATAATATGGCAGACAAAGAAGTTTATCTGCGAGAAATTATCAATTACGTTCAACCAGACATATTTACTGTAAACGAGATTGCAGCAAATACATATGTAACTGGCCGTCTATTGGATTCGGTAATGAATTATCAGTCTAATACTTATGGCAAATCAGATTATGTTAAAACCAACGGAAGCGATTTGGTAAATATGCTTTATTATAATAAGTCTAAATTTACATATATTGGATCTGAGAGTTTACAAAATGAAGTGAGAGATATTGCTCTCTACAAATTATATTATAATAGTCCAAATCTTGCACAAACTAATGATACAGTTTTCTTAAACTGTATAGTTGCACATCTAAAAGCAGGAAATACATCTTCTAGTAGAACCAAACGTGCATCAATGATAAATACTGCTATGAGTTATTTAGTTCAACACAACTATCATGGTAATTATCTATTCATGGGCGATTTTAATCTCTACAAAAGTAGTGAGCCTGCATATCAAAGTTTAATAAATTATTCTAACTCTACATATAAGTTTAATGACCCAATAAACACCTCTGGCAACTGGAATAATAATAGTAGTTTTGCTGCCATTCACACTCAGTCTACTCACACTAATTCAAATGGTTGTGCCAGTGGTGGCGGCTTAGACGATAGATTCGATTTTATTCTTATTTCTAATGATATTAAGAATGCTAATAATCATATTCACTACAAAAATAATTCATATACTGTAATAGGTAATGACGGAAATCATTTTAATAAATCAATAACTAACGGAACTAATAATAGTGTTCCTGCAAATATATTAAATACTCTTTACAATATGAGCGACCATCTCCCAATTACTTTAGAGCTACATCTCGATGATTTAGTATCATCTATCGATAATTTTGATGGCAAAAAATTCAAAGTTTATTATCAAAATCCTATAAATGATAATGTAGATTTGTATTTTGAAACCGATTTCTCAGATCATTTTACAATAGAATTGTGGAGTATTAATGGTACAAAATTAATTCAAAAAGAAGTTGAAGTAAAAGATAATACTCATATAAAATTATTAACAAATAGTTTATCTTCTGGTATGTATATTATGAGAATATTGGATTTTAAAGGTATTTCTAGGTATAATTCAAAATTAATAAAGTACTAATGAGAATTAGCAAAATAATAGTAGTACTAAGTACGATTTTTTTATTATTAGGCACAACTTCATGTATTGATTTTCTTAATGAAATAAAGATAAATAAGGATAAGAGCGGAACTGTATTTTTGGGTATAGAAATGAATGCCATTGCTGGACTTATGATTACAGAAAGCGACAAAGTAAGTCCAAAGATTAAAGAGTACATTATTCATTTCCCTTCTGAATCAGCTAAACTTTTACAAGACGTTAAAGGGATTTCTAATATAGAATCTTATACTCAACCTGCACAAGGAAGAATAGGGATTGGTTTTAATTTTAAGAATCAAAAAGCATTAAACGAAGCCTATTACAAATTACTTGAAATGGATTACAAATGGTACTCTCCTAATATGGTAATTATTAGAAAGCATAAAATAAAATTAAGAAATGCAACACCTTATATCAAAGAATATTACGGAGAAATTAAGGATTCTTTTGAAGATTATACTATTGTCAATTATTTGCATTATAAAACCATAATCCATGTTCCTAATTCAATAAATAATTTTAGTATTGAAAGAGGTAGCTTAAGTCAAGATAAAAAGATTTTTAGCAACCGAACTTCTGGAAAAGAGATTATTGAGTTAAATGTCAATAGTGGCTTTAGTTTTAGATATTAATAAAATGGTTATTTGGTGAGTTGTGGAACTGGTTATTTGATTATTTACATCTCAGATAAACAATTTATTCCGAGTAATCAGGAATCAACAAATAACCATTTAATACAACTCAAATCACCAAATAAACAAATCACCAAATAAACAATTATAACAATGAACATAAATATCGATAAAAATTCAGGCTTTTGTTTTGGTGTAGTAAATGCAATTCAAGCAGCAGAAGATATACTTAAAACAACTGATAAACTATATTGCTTGGGTGATATTGTGCACAATAATATGGAAGTGGAAAGGCTAAATAAACTTGGTTTGGTAATAATAAATCACGAAGAATTTAGAAATTTAAAGAATGAGAAGGTATTAATACGTGCTCATGGAGAACCCCCTGAGACATATAAAATAGCTGTTGAAAACGGTATTGAGCTTATTGATGCCTCATGTCCTGTAGTACTTCGCTTACAAAACAATGTCCGTCAAGGTTATGATAAAATTATTAAAAAAGATGGGCAAGTTGTAATTTATGGTAAACCTGGTCACGCAGAGGTTGTTGGTCTTGCAGGGCAAACTTTTAATAATGCAATTATTGTGAGTGATAAGAATGATTTGGATAAGGTAGATTTTGATAAGCCTATTAATCTTTATTCTCAGACAACCAAAGGAATAGAAGGCTTTAATAGTTTAGTAAAGGAAATTGAGTTAAAACAAAAAGAAGCTAAAACAAATGCTGAGTTTATTATTAACGATACTATTTGCCGCCAAGTAGCACATCGTGCTCCTCAATTACGCGAATTCTCTACAAATCATGATATTGTGCTTTTTGTAAGTGGTAAGAAAAGTTCCAATGGTAAATATTTATATGGTATTTGTAAAGAAACCAATCCCCAAACATATTTTGTTAGCTCACCAGATGAAATTAAGAAGGAATGGTTTTCAAAAGATAATAGTATTGGTATTTGTGGTGCTACTTCTACCCCTCGTTGGCTCATGGATGAGGTTAAGAAGACTGTAAACACTTTAAATTTAGGCTAAAATAGATTATTTCCGTTGGTTATTTTCTCATTATAAAATAATTGCTACCTTTGTTTCGTAATTTTACGACACGTAATTTTACGACACGTAATTTTACGACACGTAATTTTACGACATGTAATTTTACGACACGTAATATTTAGGGACTTTAAAATTATAATTTATGCAACCTTCGGAAATTAGCAAAATCAAAAATCCTTTTAAATTTGGTTCTATCATTGATGGTGATAACTTTTGTAATAGAGTTGAAGAATTACGAATAATAAAACAATATGTTTTTGATAACTATTCTTTCTGGCTATATTCACCTAGAAGATTTGGAAAAAGCTCTTTAATAAAACGTGCTTTTGAGGAAATTGAGGGTACAAAGACAATTTTTATCGACCTTTATAATGTAAAATCATTATACGATTTTGCCAAAAAGTATTCAGAAATATTGTCAGAAAATCTTTTTGATTGGAAGCATGAATTAAAGGCAATTTCTAAAAACTTGAGTAAATACTTTACAAATCTTCATCCTATTGTAACGCTAAATGCTGAAGGATTTCCTTCAATGACTATTGAAAAGAAACAAATAGATAACCAAATAGACATAGAACAGTTACTTAATATGCCTGAATTTTTTGCAAAAGATAAGGGTATAAAAATTTGTATTGCATTTGATGAATTTCAAGAAATTGAAAGAATAGACCCTTTTATAATAAATTGGATGCGTACAGCTTTTCAAAATCATAAAAACGTATCATACATATTTCTTGGGAGTAAACAATCGTTAATGCACTCAATTTTTGCTAGTACAAATTCTCCTTTTTATGAGTTTGCTGTTAAAATGGATTTATCAGAAATATCAGAAAAAGACTTACGTAAGTTCATTAAGGAAAAATTCAAGAAAAGTAATATCTCTATTAATAATGATACAATAACTGAGATATTGGAGAAATCAGAACTTCATCCTCATTTTACCCAATATTTTGCTTCTGTAGTATTTGATCTACTTAGATATGGTGAAGATGAAAATGAGAAATACTTTAATCAAGGGTGGATGAACAAAATTATTAACAGTCAAAGTATTATTTTTCAAACAATTTACGACCAATTGAGTAGTAATCAGAGAAGAGTACTTACAGCTATAGCAATTATTGATAATGATGTGGCGCTTTTTGCCGATAGTACTCGTAGGGAGTACGAACTCCCAATAAGCTCTTCAATATCAGTTACATTAGGAGCTCTAATAAAAAAGAGTTTAATATATAAAACAACGGATAATAAATATAAAGTTGATAATCCTGTTCTTAAAGAATGGCTTCGCCAACTAAACTATGGCTTATTAAGTTGATAATTTAACATAAATCTAAGATATAGTTATGACTACCAAACAAAAAAACTATTACTTTTGTAGTTCAGTATTTATTGAAATAATCATTTAAAATAATTTATAACATGAAACAAACTTTACTTTTAACTCTTGCATTATTTGTTAGTGCAATTGGATTCTCACAATGTAACGAACTATTCATTTCAGAATATGTTCAAGGCTATGGAAACAATAGAGCTCTAGAAATTTATAACCCTACTGATGCAGATGTTGATATGTCACAATATCAATTAGTACGTTATTCTAATGGAGGTACTACTCCTTATGCTGCAGATTTTGCACCAACTGGACAAATGCTTGCTTCTGCAGATGTTTGGGTGGTAGTTTCTGATAAAAGAGATCCTGCAGGAACAGGTTACGATACAATTGTAGACCCTGCTTTAATGGCTATTGCTGATACATTTATTTGCCCTGTATATAATGATAATAAAATGATGTATTTTAATGGTAATGATGCTATTACATTAGAGAAGAAATCTGATGGAACTTATGTTGATATAATTGGTAAAATAAATGAAGACCCAGGTATTGCTTGGACTGCTGATACTGCTAATGGATTTACTAGTGCAGGTGGTGCTCGTTGGTGGACTAGAAGAAATACATTAATTCGTAAATTTGATATTCAACAAGGAGTTGTTGATAATCCTGCTTTCTTTAACCCTGCTGCTGAATGGGATTCTTTAGGAAATCAAACTTTCGACCATCTTGGATATCATAATAACTCTTGTCATCCTAATGGTTTCGTTACTATTACTAAGAAAAATAATAACTGTTTCTTCTATCCAAACCCATCAACAAACGGTTGGTTTATGGTTAAAGGAACTGAAATTATTAGTTCAGTTGAGGTTCTTAATGTAGCTGGTCAAATCGTTATCTCAGAGAAAAATCCTGTTCAAAGAGGCGATATGAAAATATTAACTGATGGGCTTCAAAAAGGAATCTATATGGTGAATGTTTTCTTTGCTGATAAAACTAGCATTACTAAAAAGATTATACTTAATTAGAATTTATTCAATACACTATTCCAAAAAACCCTCCTAAACGAGGGTTTTTTTGGAATATATCTTAATTTCAATTGCTATGGATAGAAAACTACTTCTCACTGCCTTATTTCTAATTATAAATTTCTTAGCATTCTCTCAGAATGGAAAGATAAAAGGATTAGTAACTGATGGAATTAATGGAGAATCATTAATTGGTGTTAATATTATGTATGCTCCTGGTAAAGGTGCAATTACTGATGTTAATGGAGTTTTTGAGTTTGATTTACCATATGGAGATTATGAACTAACATTCTCCTATGTTGGCTACGATCAATTAGTAAAGAAAATAAAACTAGATAAACCAGTTGTTAAAGTAAAAATAAAACTAAATAATACTACTCTAGAAGCTGTAGAGGTAGTTGCAGATGTTGCTCGCTCAAGAGAAACTCCTGTGGCTTTTTCTACAATTAAACCAGCTCAATTAGAAGAGGAACTTGCTTCTCAAGATATACCAATGGTGCTTAATTCTACTCCTGGAGTTTATGCAACTCAACAAGGTGGTGGCGATGGAGATGCTAGAATTAATATTCGTGGTTTTAATCAAAGAAATATTGCCGTAATGCTTGATGGAATTCCTGTAAATGACATGGAAAATGGTTGGGTATATTGGTCAAATTGGTTTGGTCTTGATGCTGTAACTCGTTCTATTCAAGTACAACGTGGTTTGGGAGCTTCAAAATTGGCTCTCCCTTCTGTCGGAGGTACTATGAATATTATTACTAAAGGTATTGAATCAAAACGTAGTATTGGTGTAAAACAAGAAATTGGTAGTGATGGTTTTCTTAGAACTTCTTTGGGAATAACTACTGGTAGAATGAAAAATGGTTGGGGTGTTACTTTTGCTGGTTCTTATAAACAAGGTAATGGCTGGGTTGACCAAACATGGACCAAAGGAGCTTTCTTTTATCTTAGAGTTGATAAAAAAATTGGTAATCACCTAATTAGTTTTTCAGGAATGGGTGCTCCACAATCGCACGGACAGCGTTCTTATAAAAAACCAATTACTATGTATGATACTGATTATGCAGAGAAAATTGGCATGAAATATCCTGAAGATTATATCACAGGACTTCCTACTAATAGAGGATTGCGCTATAATGCTCACTGGGGT
>QMPB01000177.1 GCA_003648395.1 Bacteroidota bacterium | reverse complement strand
TTAAAAGGAGTTTATGCGGCAGGTGATAATATTCATAAATCATTCCGACAAGTTACAACTGCAGTTGGTGATGGTACTAATGCTGCATTATATACTTTGGAGTATTTGAATTCCTAGTATATAAATACACGTAGATACAGAAAAGCCTGTCTTACTTCGGTACGATTTTTCTTAGGAAAAATCACTCAGTATGATGGGCTTTTTCTTAATTCCAAATTCCTAATTGATCATAGATGGAATATTTCTATGATGTTTCACCGTTAACGTTTTTCCTGCAATCTCGAGGGTAAGTTGTGGAGTGGATTTCTTTTTGGACTTATAATCAGTTTTTGGTTTCTTAAAATATATTTTAAAAGCTTTCCCCTTATGAGTACCAAGTAGGTAGAATGGGTTTTCATAGAGTTTGCTCATTATACCTTTTCCGTAAATGTAGTTTTTAATTGTTAATAGCTCTTTCATTTTAGAATTACTTGATTTGCAAAATTATCAAAAAAAAAGACTGTATCGCTAAGCAATACAGTCTTTTTAATATCTTAAAAAGAAGTGGACTATCGTCTAGCTTCTTTGATACGAGCTTTTTTACCTTTAAGACCACGTAGATAGAAAATTCTAGCTCTACGAACAACTCCATGTTTCATAACTTCTACAGTTTCAATCATTGGAGATGCAAAAGGGAATATACGCTCAACACCAATACCACCACTAATCTTACGAACAGTAAATGTTTCAGTATTTTTAGAACCTTTGCGTTGGATTACAACACCTTGGAAACTCTGTAAACGCTCTTTATCGCCTTCTTTAATCTTATATGTTACTTTAATAGTATCTCCCGCTTTGAAAGCTGGAAACTCTTTACGATCAACAAATTCGTTCTCGACGAAATTAATTATATCTGCTTTACCCATCATTATCTAATTTTTAATATTTCTTACCCTTAAAAAGGAGTGCAAATATACATTCTTTTTTTCTTTTAATTAAATGAAAACTAATATTTTTTTTTACTAGTTTAAATCTTAGTTATCAATTAATTAAGTTATATATATTGTTCTAACTTGATTAAAAAACAATAGGCTCACTTAATAAAGCGAGC
The DNA here is from genome assembly GCA_003648395.1 of Bacteroidota bacterium. The sequence continues at coordinate 6,844 of QMPB01000177.1, read as the reverse complement.
CTATTATTGCTTAATTATTATGCAAACTACTCTGCGTGCGCTTCTGAATTGCTTTCAGATGGCTTACGTAGTTTTAAAAACATTTCACTTTCAAGTTTAATATGAGTTCCTGCAGGGACATCAATAATATGGTCAGGAACCTCAATTACATGTTGAATTTCTTCAACATGCTGATCAGCACCTAATACCATTTCTTGTAAATAGTATGTTCCAATACCAGCGAAATAACCCACCATTGCAAGTAAACTAATCTTTTTCATATACCATACAAAGTCAATCTTTTCCATACCCATTGCAGCTACACCAGCAGCAGAACCAATGATTAAAATACTTCCACCTGTACCAGCTGTATATGCTAATAATTCCCAGAAAACACCATCAACTCCAAAAGTACCAGCATGAGCAATTTCATACATTCCCATTGAACCAGCAACTAAAGGTACATTATCTACTATTGATGATAACAATCCAATTGCAGTATCTATCAAGTATATATTTTGACCTGTTACATTATCTAACCATTTAGATACAATAGAAAGGTGACCTGCAGATTGCAATGAAGCAACAGCCGAAAGTATTCCTAAGAAAAATAGTATAGTAGGGATATCAACCTTTTTAAGTACATTAGAAACAGCTAAGTGATGTGTTGCTTCATCGTCGCGTTTGCGGTTAAGAATCTCACTAAGAGCCCAAATTACACTTAAACCTAATAACATGCCCATATATGGAGGTAGGTGAGTCACGGTTTTAAATACGGGTACAAATAATAGAGCACCTACTCCAACTAGAAGGAATAATAATTGTTCTTTACTAGTTGTAAATATTTTTGTTTTACCATCGTTTTCAGGAGTAGTAACATTTCCTTTTTGAGTAAAGGTAAGGATTAATAAAGGAGCTACCAAAGCTACTAAACTTGGTAAAAATACCATTTTAATAACATTAACTGCAGTAATCTGTCCACCAATCCATAGCATAATAGTTGTAACGTCACCAATTGGAGACCATGCTCCACCAGCATTTGCCGCTATTACAATAATACTAGCAAAGAACCATCTTGTTTCTTTATCGTCAATAAGCTTTTTAAGCAATGTTACCATTACAATAGTAGTAGTAAGGTTGTCAAGTGCTGCTGACATAAAGAAAGTTAAAATACTAAGAATCCAAAGTAAATTTACTTTTTTCTTTGTAGTAATTTTATCAGTAATTAACTTAAACCCTTGATGTTGATCTATAGTTTCAACAATAGTCATTGCTCCTAAAAGGAAGAAAAGAATTTCAGCAATTTCTGATAGATGATGACCTAACTCATGCTTTACAAAGTGGTTTGCTACTTCTTTAGTTTGCTCAGCATCTAGACTGTAGCCATTGACTAATTCATTCCAATTTACACTAAATCCTAAATTTAGAATATCAACACTATTTAATGCATAGATAGCCCAAGTAAGTGTACCAATTGCTAATGCTGATGCTGCTTTATCCAGCTTCAACGGATGTTCTAACGCTATTGCCATATAGCCAAGAACAAAAATAATTACCATTAATATAAACATTGTTTTTTTGTTTTAAATTATGTTATGAAAAAAAAAAATTAAATTTTAATGCTTTCTGTACTAATATCGTACCGCGTGCAAAAGTAATAAAGTATATGTTAAAAAAACAAAAAAATAATAAAGATATAATTCACGATATATTGAGTAATATCATATTGTGTAATGACTATGACTTAAGCTTTTATTTATTGTTTGTGATATAGGTATTGTATATATCAATTACTTCCTAATTCTATAGCATAATATAAAGATAGTTTATTATTAATTAAATTATTATTTATATTACTTTTGTATTCAACTATTACGATAGTGATTTTGTCATATACAATGTGCATGCTATCACAATTTGTTTATTAAGTTGATTTTAAATTAAAAACACATAAAATATGAAAAGGATTGCTATTATTACAATTGTATTACTTTTTGCTTTTAATTCTGATATAAAAGCTCAAAATTATGACTTTGGGTTTGTGCGCAATAGTTCTTTAGTAGTTAAGGATAGCCTTGGAAACTCTTTATCAATGCCTTGGGTTGGGGGGCTTAATTCCGTTCATATGCAGCAATTAGACTTAAACCTAGATGGTGTATTAGACCTTTTAGTTTTCGAAATTCACGGTAATAAACTTCATACCTTTATTAATGATAATATAGCTGATAGTGCAAGTTATACTTATGCGCCAGAGTATGTTAAGCTGCTTCCTTCAATAAGTAGTTGGATACAAACTGTAGATTATGACAGAGATGGTGATTTAGATATCTTTACTTATATCCCTGGCGGAATAAGAGTGTATTTAAATGAGTCAATAGGTAGTCAGCTAATATTTACTCAGAAAGTAAATATGATTAATTATCTTTCAATTGGAGGGTATTATATTAATATATATGTTTCGTCGGTGGACTACCCAGCAATTGTGGATGTAGATTATGATGGTGATTACGATATTGTTACATTTGATATTCTTGGAGGTTATTTAATTCATTATAGAAACTACGCTACAGAGCTTAATCTACCAAATGATTCACTAGAATTTAAAATTGGAAATCATTGTTGGGGAAACTTTTTTGAAGGTGAGAATTCTAATAGTGTACTTCTAAACCATAGTTGTTTAAATCCGCCAAGTGTGCAGCCAGCTCTTCCTAAAGGAGAGATGAAACATGCTGGCTCAACGGTGTTGATTATGGATATGAATGGTGATTCTCTAAAGGATTTATTATTAGGTGATGTTGACTTTTTTACAATAACAAATCTTACTAATGGTGGTACACTAGACTCTGCTAATATGATTTCTCAAGACACTGTTTTTCCAATTTATGATACAAGTATTAGTATGGTATCTTTCCCTGTAGTTAATCATATAGATATAGATAATAATGGTGTTAAAGAATTTATTATAAGTCCGTTTGAGGCAGCTTATTATAAGCCCGAGGCACAGAATAGTGTTCTTCTATATGATAATATTGGTGAAGAAAATAGTCCTATTCTTAAATATAAGATGAATAATTTTCTTCAGAATAGAATGATAGATGTAGGCGATGATGCCGCGCCAACACTTGTAGATGTTGATGGTGACGGTCTTCAAGATATTATTCTTGGAAATTATGGTAGAATTGAATCTACGTATTTTGATACATTATGGTATATCCTTCAAACAAAAAAAGTTTCAGAACTTACTTATTATAGAAATATTGGAACATCTGACCTTGCAGAGTTTCAGCTAATGGATAAAAATTGGATAGGAATGGATATTTTGGATAGGCAAGCCTTAAAACCTACATTTGGTGATTTGGATGGAGATGGTGATATGGATATGCTACTGGGTAGTAATACAGGAACAATTGTATATAAAGAAAATATTGCAGGAGCTGGTCAGACGATGGTTTTTGATACTACAAATCATAGAAATTATCAGAATATTGATGTTGGAGAATTCTCAGCACCTCAGTTGATTGATATTGATGGTGATAACCTTTTGGACCTTGTAATTGGTCATCGACGAGGTACAATTCATTATTATCATAATACAGGTAGTGCTAATAATCCAGTATTTACTTATGTTACTGACTCAATGGGGCAGATAAATACAAGTACTTATTGGCATTATAATAATGGTTATTCTGTTCCAAATTTCTTTTATGATAATGCTGATTCATTGAGAGCTATGGTTGGCTCTGCATCAGGTTTTATTTTCTATTATCGTAATATTAGAGGTAATGAAGTTGGCACTTTTGGGATGGACTCTAATTTATACTATGCTGATTGGGCAGATACTTTATATTCGGTAATGAGTTTTACTAATGAAGGCGCAATATGGGAGCCATTTACCACTGGTTTTAGATCCTGCCCATTAATATATGATTTTGATGGTGATACATTATTGGATATGATGGTTGGATCATTTTCGGGAGGATTAAACTACTTTAAAGGAACTGCTGGACCCAGTATTGGATTTGATGAGATGGTGTTTAATTCACCAGAAGTAAGAGCTTATCCTAATCCTACTGATGATATATTTACTATCAATATTTCGGATATAATGAAGATCAAAAATATTGAACTTACAGTATTTGATGTGGCAGGCCGAATAGTTTATAGTAGAAAATATAATCCACGAAATAATATCAGCATTGATGTACGCGACCTATACTCGGGTATGTATTTTGTAAAACTTGATTTTGTAAGCCGCTCAGGCAAAAAAGATAGTAAAGTGGTGAAATTGATGAAGATATAGGTTGATGAATGGGATTTGTAAATTAAGCTCTTGGTTTTAAACTTAGAGCTTTTTTTTAACCATTAAATATTGAAATATTTAGGAATTAAGGGAATTAAGAATAAAACTATCAAATAATCCTGTCTGCCAATAGTTAGGTAAATAAATAAGTATAAAAGCAAAGACCTCCTTTGACCTGTGCTAAGCATAGTCGAAGTAAAAGGAGGTGGCAGTTTATCGAAAAATAATTTAATTTATTCACTAATTAGTTTACTTTTGCATTGTGATTAGGAAGGTAACCGCATATAAGAATGGTTTTGTTGATTTTTATAAATCACAGGATAAAATATGCAGAAAAACTAAAGAAACAATACTTAATAGAGAAAGAGAGCTAATATGGATAATTTAACAAACTTCGAGGATTTACTAATTGAAAAATATGGTAAAAAAGGTGCTGCTAAGCGAGATAAGTTTGATGCAGATTCCTTAGCATTTAGGTTAGGAGTTATGCTTAAAGAGGCTAGGAAAGATTTAAATATGACTCAAGAGCAGCTTGCCGAAAAAACAGGAACGCAAAAAAGTTATATTTCTAGAATAGAGCGTGGGCTAAGCGATATTCAAATTTCTACATATTATAAATTGATTGAAATAGGGCTTGGTAAGCATTTGAATATTTCAGTAGTATAGACATACTAAATTCCCAAAATAAGCCCACAAAAAAAGAGCGAATAATTAATTATTCGCTCTTTTAAGTTTTTTAGATAGTTGTTGACTATCCAGCAACCATATCTTCAGCACCAGGTAGCATTCCTGCCAGTTTTTGTGGGTCATGAATTAAGATTGGAATATGCTGTGGGCAAATAGAGTATTTAATTCCTCTAAATGATAAGCCTACTAAAGGCACTTCTTTATCGTTGCGCTTGCAAAAAATACACTCTTCTTCGTTATGGTTTTCCATTATTAATTTCTTATTGTTAATTTATAAAACGCAAAGATAATAAAATAATACTTGCAGGTAGTGTTTAAGATAATTATTTCATTTTAGGATATTCAATACGTTTGTTTAGAGAAATAGAATTATTTTTTTTGAAATAATTACATAAACTTCCTTAGTTTTGTAGAGTTTAAAATATAAACTATGGAATCAATAAAAGAATTATATAGAATAGGAAGAGGCCCATCAAGTAGTCATACAATGGGACCTGTGCAAGCAGCGAAAATTTATAAGCAAAGGCATCAGAATGCAGAATCTTTCCGTGTTACTTTATATGGTAGCCTTGCTTTAACAGGCAAAGGTCACCTTACTGATGTGGCTATAATTGAAGAACTTGCTCCGGCTAAGGTTGATATTGTATGGAAAAAGGACGAGCGTAAGGATTTTCATCCCAATGCTTTACAATTTGAAGTTGTTGGAGAAAAAGATGCTGACCCGTGGTTAGTTTATAGTGTTGGTGGCGGCAAAATTGTTGATGACGATTCCAAGGGTAAAGAATCGGATATGATTTATACCCAGCGAAATATGCAGGATGTACTTGATTATTATAAAGAAACAGGAAAGGTATTTTGGGAACTTGTATGTGAAACTGAGGGTGATGATTTGAAAGAGCATCTTACTGAAGTGTGGAAAGTGATGAAGGAAGCAATTGCGAGAGGTCTGGTAAATGAAGGATTGATTCCTGGTGGATTAAAATTACAAAGAAAATCTGCTTCATATATTGCAAAATCTCGTAGCCTTAGTGGCCATGCCAAAACCACGAGCAAGATATTTGCTTATGCTTTGGCTGTTTCCGAAGAAAATGCATCGGGTGGAGTAGTAGTTACAGCTCCTACTTGTGGCTCATGTGGAATTCTACCTGCGGTATTAAAGATAAGTCAGGAGCAATATGAACTTGACGACGAAAAAATAATTAGAGCACTTGCCACGGCAGGGCTTATTGGAAATATAGTAAAACATAATGCTTCTATTTCGGGAGCGGAGGTTGGTTGCCAAGGCGAAGTTGGAACTGCCTGCGCAATGGCGTCAGCGGCTGCCACTCAGCTTGCAGGAGGCTCGCCAGCACAGATTGAATATGCTGCCGAAATGGGGTTAGAACACCATCTTGGTCTTACCTGTGATCCTATAAATGGATTGGTGCAAATCCCTTGTATTGAGCGCAATGTACATGCTGCATCTCGTGCTTTTGATTCAGCAAGTTATTCGTTATTATCGGATGGAAAGCACTTTATTAGCTTTGATGTGGTAACCAAAACCATGAACGAAACCGGCAAAGATATGCCTAGTATGTACCGCGAAACCGCCCTCGGTGGATTGTCAATATTTGGTGATAAGGACTTTGTGGATAATTAAGGGAGAAAGGAGAAAGGAGAAGGGAAGAGGATTTTTCTGTAAACTTAGGAAAAACGATTGTGTGATTTATTATTACTTAGAGATATTATTAGGTATTTATTGAGCCCCTCATACTGAGTGTTTTGTGAAAAATGCGATAGTCTTTTCACAAAATGTACCGAAGCAGATGGGCAAAAAAAAGCTGCCAACCATTAAAATATGGTGGCAGCTTTTGATATTCTATCTTATGAATTATTATA
>QMPB01000176.1 GCA_003648395.1 Bacteroidota bacterium | reverse complement strand
CTTTGCAAATAAACTACTCCAGGACCAGTAACTTTAGCCAGAAATAATCCTTCACCACCAAACAATGCATTTTTAAAACCACCAATAAATTGAATATCGTAATCAACGGTTGGAGCTAAAGCCACCAAACAACCAGTATCAACTCTAAGGCTTTCGCCTGGCGCAAGATATTTCTCTATTATAGTTCCGCCAGCATGTACAAATGCCATCCCATTACCAGTTAAACGCTGCAAAATAAAACCCTCGCCACCAAAAAATCCAGCACCAAGTTTCTTTGTAAAAGCAATATCAATATCTACTCCTTGGGCAGCACATAAAAAGCCATCTCTTTGCACTAGGAATTCCCCTCCCATTTTGCCCAAGTCTAGAGGAATTATTTTACCAGGATATGGAGCACCAAAGGCTACATGAGCTTTATTTCTACCAGTATGCACAAAGGAAGTAATAAAGAACCCCTCGCCAGTAAACATTCTCTTAAAACCAGAAAAAATACCACCACCAGTTCCAGTATTCATCTGAATACCATCTTCCATATACATCATTGCACCAACCTCTGCACGAACACCTTCGTTTGGGTCAAGTTCTATTTCGACAATTTGCATGTCGTCGCCTATTATTTTGTAGTCTATTATATCTGCCATATTTTGTAGTATTTAATTACAAACTTGCTTTTATGTTCAACTTCTTCGTTGTCAAAACTTTTTAAATCCTCATTACCATTAGGTAACTGCGGTTTAAAAAGTTCCTCCGCCTCAAATCTGAACCAAAATCAAGCTTTCTATTTATTCTTTACTATTTTACAATCCCTTACGCGAAGCAATTTACAATCTTTTTCTAATCATATCTGTGGAAATCCATTATATTCGTGTTATCCGCGTTCTAAATTCACCAACTTCTCCCCCGCCATTTTAATCATCTTATAAACTTTTGTAAAACCTTCATCACCTCCATAATATGGGTCAGGGATAGAAATATTTTTTCCTTTTTCAGCAAGGTTCATAAGCATATCAACTTTATTTCTGTCTTCCTCTGTTCTTGCTTGAGCCAATATATCAGCATAGTTTGCTTGATCCATTGCAAATATCAAATCATATTCATGGAAAAACTGAGGAATAAACTTCTGTGCTCTTTCATCAGAAATATCAATATCATACTTGCGTAATTCTGCTTGTGCTCTACTATCTGCTCCTTCACCTACATGATATGCAGCTGTTCCTGCTGAGTCAATTTGAGCTTCAACACCTTGCTTTCGAAATTCTTCTCGTATTATTCCTTCAGCCATTGGAGATCGGCAGATATTGCCTAGGCAAACCATAAGAATTTTCTTCATTCTAATATCTATTTGATTAATGAACAAATTTATATCTTTTTTTAGAATCTAGCAATTTAATAGCATAAAAGTAGGCAGACTCATGTTGATTAAGAAAAAACCCCACGAATGCACTAATACCAAATTAACGCAAAATCACCTCTCAATAACTTTCTTCTTCTTCCATCTACCAGTTTTGTAGTAAATAAAAGAAATAACAAAACCAAAGGACCAAGCTATTGGGATTCCCCACCAGATTCCATCTGCTCCTAATCCCATATCAGGTCGAGAAAGGTAGTACGATAATGGAATTCTCAATAACCAAAGTGCTATTAGTGTAATAAACATAGGAATAAGTGTATCTCCAGCACCACGAAGAAGTCCATGAACTGCAAACATTGATGAAAATAAAATATAGAATGAACTCACAATTACGAGATATCTATATCCAATTTCTATTACATTTTGGTCTTGTGTAAACATTGAAATTAATTCTCTACCAAAGAAATATAATACAATTGACACAAATATTGAAATTGCTCCAGTTGTCCCTATAGTCATAAGAAAACCTTTTCTTACTCTATCAATTTTATTTGCACCTATATTCTGACCTACAAAAGTAGAGAGAGCCGTTGCAAAAGCCATTGCAGGCATAGAAGCAAATGAATCTAATCGACTCGCAGCAGTAAAAGCAGCAATAGTATCGGTTCCAAAATCATTGACAATTCTCATAATAGCAATCATACCAAGTGCTACAAAAGATTGTTGTAATCCTGTCGGCAAGCCTATTTTTAGGCTCTTCCAGAAAATATCAAAATCAAGTTTAAGATTCCTAAAACTTAAGTGAATTAAAGAATCTCCTCTATTCAAATATATACTTGATAATAAGAAGCTCACTCCTTGAGAAATTACTGTAGCATAAGCAACTCCTTTAATACCCAATTCAAAAACTAACACTAAGAGCAAGTCTAAAGCAATATTCAGTATAGTTGAGAAAAGGGTAAAATACATAGGAGTTTTAGAGTCCCCCATTCCTCTGAGAATAGCATTAGTTCCAAAGAAACCAAACATAACAAAAAGACCTCCAAGATATATCTGCAGATAATCGGTAGCATCATCCATCACTTCTTCTGGAAGTTTCAAAAGTCGAAAAATATCTTCTGCATAATAAACTCCTACTATCGAGAAAATTATTGAAGTAACAAAAACGAAGGCATAAAACGTATTAATTGCTTTTATAACATTATCGTATTGCTTAGCGCCATAGTACTGTGAAATTACCACAGAGATTCCTGAAGAAATTCCAATTAGCAATGAAATAGTTACAAAAATAACTGGGAATGATGCACCCACCGCAGCAAGAGCTTCTTTGCCAATATAATTGCCTACAACAATACTATCAACAACATTATATAGCTGCTGAAAAATCGTTGCCATCAATATTGGTAATGCAAATAATAGAATCTGCTTACCTTCTTTTCCTTGAGTTAAATCTCTCACAGAGTCGTTTTAGAAATCAGGTGCAAAAATAGGAAAAAGAGACGAGGAAAGAGGAAAAGCTTTTTTTTGTATATTTGTGGCGAATGCTCATCAAAATAAAATAATTATGAATACTAAAACAGTTTATCTTCTAAGGCACGCTAAAGCAGATTGGAATTTAGCTGCGGTCAAAGATATAGATAGAGAAATTCTACCTGAAGGTATAGAAAGGACAAAACAAATAGCACAATATCTTAAAGAGAATAATATAAAAATAGATATAGTAATATCTAGTCCAGCAGTTAGAGCAATCCAGACAGCAACCATTATTAAAGAAGTACTTAATTTGCCAAAAATAATAATTGAAGAAAGGTTGTATCCTTGCGAAGGTGATGGCATTTTTAATGCCATAATTGAACAAGATGACAATATTAATAGTATTATGATAGTAGGTCATAATCCAGGTATTACATATTTTGCAAGAGAATATATGTATACCGACATGGATAATATACCTACTTCTGGGGCTGTAAGTTGTACATATTTTACTAAAAGTTGGAGTGAATTTCTTATGGTAGATAAGAAATTAAAATTTATAATTTCCCCAAAAAAAATATAATAATGAGAGCAATTAACCGAGAAATAAGTTGGACTCAATTCAATGGGCGTGTATTGCAAGAAGCAACAGACAAAAACAACCCATTAATTGAGCAAATTCGCTTTCTTGGTATTTTCTCTAATAATAGAGATGAATTCTTTAGAGTAAGAATTGCAACTCTTAGGCGGCTCATAAAACTAGCATCAAAGGAGGGTGATGATAAAGAAAGGCTAAACCAAGAGCTGAATATTATTTTAGAAGTAATAGAACAACAAGAAGAACAATACACAGAAGCTTTCTATCATATTCTTAGAGAATTAAAAAGCGAAAGAATACACCTTGTTGATGAAAAGGAAATAAATGCAGAACAAGGAGAATTTGTAAAAAGCTATTTCAAAAACCAAGTTAGACCTTTAATTTTTCCAATAATAATTGATTTTTTTGAAACAGCTCAAGTGCTTAATGACAGTGCTATATATTTAACTGTAAATCTTTCTGACTCGAAAGGAGTAAAAAAAGACCGGCATCTATTAATTGAAGTACCGAGTGAATTGCCTCGTTTTATTAGACTAAAGACAAAGAATAATAATATCTACTTTATGTTTTTGGAGGATGTAATTAGATACAATCTAAAAGATTTGTTTGCAATATGGAACTTTGACACAATTGAAGCTTTTATTATTAAGTTTACTCGTGATTCGGAACTTGACATCGACAATGATGTATCAAAAAGCTTTCTTGAAATAATGAAAGAAAGTGTAAAAAAGAGGACAAAAGGTATTCCTGTACGCTTTGTTTATGATAAGAAAATACCAAATACTCTTCTCAAGAAACTGATAAAGAAGCTAAATATTACAACAAAGAACTATCAACTTAGAGGAGGAGGAAGGTATCATAATTTCAGAGACTTAATGAGTTTTCCTGGTCTAAGAAAAGAGCTTTTATACAAATCTCAGCCAAGTATAATTCATCCACATTTAGCCAAAAAGAAAAGTATATTTGAACTGCTTCGTCAAAAAGATGTTATGCTTCATTTCCCATATCATTCATTTGAGCATATTATTGATTTTATCAGAGAAGCTTCCATTGATCCAAAGGTAAGAAGTATTAAAATGACTTTCTATCGTGCAGCTAAACATTCTCTAGCAATGAATGCTTTAATTAATGCAGCTAGAAATGGTAAAAATGTAACTGTTTTTATGGAGTTACAAGCAAGATTTGATGAGAAAGCAAATATTAAGTGGACTCAAAAGCTGCAAAGCGAAGGCATTAAAGTTCTACCAACTATCCCTGGAATGAAAGTTCACGCCAAGCTAATTCTTATTCGTAGAAAAGAAAAAGGAATAAATAGATACTATAGCAATATCAGTACTGGTAATTTTAATGAATCTACAGCAAGAGTTTATAGCGACCATAGCTTACTAACTGCTAATCAAGATATTGGTAAAGATATCTATAACTTTTTTGAGTTAATAGAGTCAAAATATTTACCGCCAAAATTCAAACATATTGCTGTAAGTCCTTTCAATATCAGAAGCTTCTTTGAAAATAAAATCAAGAGAGAGATTAAGAATGTAAAGCAAGGTAAAGATGCATGGATGATATTTAAAATGAATAGTTTAGTTGACAATAATGTTTCAGAAATGATAATTGATGCCGCCCAAAAAGACGTTAAAGTTGAGATGATAATTCGAGGTATAAATATTATGCAGACTGGCATACCTAATGAGACAGAAAATATTAATGCCTTTAGCATTGTTGGGCGCTATTTGGAACATTCAATAATATTTGTTTTTGCTAATAATGGAAATCCTGAGTTCTATATAAGCTCAGCAGATATTATGAAACGGAATCTTGATTTTAGATTTGAGATTATATGCCCTATTCTTGATAAAGATATTCAAGAAGAAATTATGCACGTAATTAATTTTCAGAAGAATGATACTGAAAAATATCGATCGTTGAATTATAATGAAATAAATGAATATACTAGAAGAGATAAGGGTTTTCCTTGTTTAAATTCTCAAGATGAAACATATAACTATCTTAAGAATAAATTACAGTAAGCTCCCTTTTCTATCAATTTATCTAAATAATCTTGTTCACCGAGAAATATAAATATGTGCAATTAGTATTAATTCTTCACCACAACAACCCAATCACCAATTTCATAAACTTCAAACTCAATAAAGGCATTAACTTTCTGAGTCCCCATTTTATTATATGTGTCGTAACGAGCAGTGATAGTAACAGGGAATGTGATATTCTGATAACCTACTAATTGTCCAGAGCTAGTGCTGGTTCCATTAGAAGCAGTAAGCATAAGATTCTCAATTCTAGTATTTGTAGTCCCATTTTGAGTAAAATAAATTAGTACTCGATTAAAATTTACTCCTGTATTTTGAAAAGAGAAATTATCAACATTATAATATCGTTTTACAACAGGAGCTTTACTAATAGGACCCATGTATTTTCCTTCTTTCCATTCTCCTACTAAAGATGTATCTCCGCTCTTTACTTTGAATATATATGTTCCTTCTCCCGAGCGCTTTCCCTTATACCATTCTCCAACATATATTTCACCCGTTGACCAAATATACTTCCCTACCCCATGAGGCAGCCCTTTCTTAAATTCACCTTTATAAGTATCTACTCCTTTGGCTTCACCTTTTCCATTTGCAAGACCTTTACGTATTTTACCATGGTATTCTCCCTTTAATTCTTTTAATAATACTGAAGTAGTATCTTGAGAATGCGCATAGAATGAAAAACTTAGTATTATTGAAATAATAAGAACGTTAATAATTATTTTCATGATTAAGAAATTTTAGGTTTTGGTGGGTCAAAGGTAGCGAATATTATCAAAATAATCTGGTCTCCAAACAACAAATAATTCCGTATCTTCGCAGCTTAATACATTACAAATAAATTTATGAGTATTTTACGCACACTACTAATATTGGCAATTATCTACTATAGTTTTAAGGTACTTGCTAGATATATTTTTCCATTATTCTTGAAGAATTTCGTTAAAAAAGCTCAAGAAAATATGAATCGTCAACAAGGATATGTGGACCCAGAAGAAGCTAAGCAACGCGAAGGAGAAGTAAAAATTAAGACCAATACTCAATCCAAAACTTCTGAGGATACTACAAAGCAAGAGTTAGGTGATTATGTTGATTTTGAAGAAGTAAAAGAAGATAAATAAGATATGAGTAAAACAATTGACTTTAAAAAACTAACTCCATACATAGCAGGAGTAATAATTTTCTTTGTTGTTACATTAATTTATTTTGGGCCTCTATGGCAAGGTAAAACTGTAAAGCAGCACGACTTAAACACATTCTTAGGAATGTCGAAAGAGGTTGTTGACTATAGAAATGCTACTGGAGAAGAGGCATTATGGACTAACTCTATGTTTGGAGGAATGCCCGCCTATCAAATTTCTGTAAATAAAAAAGAAAATCTGATTAGATATATTGATAGTTATCTTTTTAGACTTTCACTGCCACGCCCAGCCGATTATGTATTTCTTTATATGCTTGGCTTTTTTATTTTATTATTAGTGCTTGGAGTTGACCCTTGGCTAAGTATTATTGGAGCTATAGCCTTTGGGTTTTCAACATATTCTATTATTATACTAGAAGCTGGACATAATACTAAAGCCCACGCAATAGGCTATATGGCTCCTACATTTGCTTTCATAATCTATACTTTTAGAACTCGAAAATATCTTATTGGTGGAATTTTATTCAGTCTTTTCATGGCTTTAGAACTCTATTCTAACCACCCACAGATTACATTCTACTTAATGTTTATTGTATTGGCTTATGGAGCTGGCGAACTTTGGGGAGCAATAAAAGAAAAAGAATTGGCTCACTTTGGAAAATCTGTTGGAGTATTAACAATCGGACTTTTACTTGCATTAAGTGTTAATACTGAGAACTATTGGACTACTTTAGAATATTCTCCAACAACAATTCGTGGTAAATCAGAACTTACTTTTGACAAACATATTAAGTCTGCAGGTTTGGATAAAGATTATGCTACTCAATGGAGTTATGGTAAAGGCGAAACCTTTAACCTAATGATTCCAAATGCAAAAGGTGGTGCTAGTGTTGCCTTACAAAATTATGCACCAAAAGCATTGGAGAAAGCTGATCCTAGATTCAGAAAAAACCTTGCAGGAATGGGAAGCTATTGGGGAGAACAACCCATGACTAGTGGACCAACTTATATTGGTGCTGTTGTTATTTTCTTATTTATCCTTGGGCTTTTTATTGTAAAAGGACGTTTTAAGTGGTCGATACTCGTTGTTACTTTAATAAGTGTATTCCTTTCGTGGGGACATAATTTAATGTGGTTTACCGATATATTCTTCGACTATTTTCCTGGATACAATAAGTTTAGAACAGTTTCAATGATTTTAGTTATTGCTCAATTTACAACAGTTATGTTGGCTTTTATGGCAGTGAATGAAATAATTAAGAAACCTGAAATATTAAAAGAAAATGCAAAGGCATTATATATTGCTTTTGGGTTAACTGGTGGGCTAAGTATATTATTCTATCTAATGCCAGAAACTTTCTTTAATTTCTTAAGCAATAACG